>JBQCDC010000301.1:0-7147 GCA_051961575.1 Marmoricola sp. | reverse complement strand
CGCCACCACGAGGTCTGGGCGGTCGACCTGCTGCCCGAGAAGGTCGACCAGATCAACCGCCGCGAGTCGCCGATCGCCGACGAGGACATCGAGCACTACCTGGCGCACGAGGATCTGAACCTGACCGCGACGCTCGATGCGGCGGCCGCCTACGACGGCGCGGACTTCGTCATCGTGGCCACGCCGACCAACTACGACGAGCGCACCAACTACTTCGACACGAGCAGCGTTGAAGCGGTGATCGCCGATGCGCTCAAGAACAACCCCTCGATCAACGTCGTCGTGAAATCAACCGTGCCGGTGGGCTTCACGAACCGCATGCGGGAGCTCCACGCCAACGCCACGATCATCTTCTCCCCGGAGTTCCTGCGCGAGGGTCGCGCGCTCTACGACAACCTGCACCCCTCACGCATCGTGATCGGCAGCGACACCGAGGCGGGCCGCACGTTCGGTGCAATGCTCACGGAGGGTGCGCTCGACGAGAACGTGCCGCTGCTCTTCACCGGCGCGACCGAGGCCGAGGCGATCAAGCTGTTCGCCAACACCTACCTCGCCCTGCGCGTGGCGTACTTCAACGAGCTGGACACGTATGCAGCCATGCACGGACTGGAAAGCGCGCAGATCATCGAGGGGGTCGGGCTCGACCCGCGCATCGGGCAGCACTACAACAACCCCAGCTTCGGCTACGGCGGCTACTGCCTGCCGAAGGACACTCGCCAGCTGCAGGCCAACTACCGCGACGTGCCGCAGAACCTGATCAGCGCGATCGTCGACGCCAATACGACTCGCAAGGACTTCGTCGCGGCTGACATCCTCCGGCGCCAGCCCCGGACCGTCGGCATCTACCGCCTGATCATGAAGGCTGGCTCCGATAACTTCCGAGAGTCCTCCGTGCAGGGCGTCATGAAACGCATCAAGGCCAAGGGCGTCGAGGTCATCGTGTACGAGCCCGAGTTCTTGGAGGGTTCGTTCTTCAACTCCGAGGTCGTCAACGACCTCGACGAGTTCAAGAAGCGCGCCGACGTGATCGTCGCCAACCGCCAGACCGAAGCGCTCGACGACGTCTCCGAGAAGGTCTACACGCGAGACATCTACGGCCGCGACTGATCAGGCATTCTCCTTACGGAAGGTCGCCGTCCCCCACCACAGGGCGAGCCCGAAGAGCACCACCGCCCAACCCACACCCCAGAACATCGTCGATCCGACGAAGGTTCCGCTGAACGCGCTGCGAACCGCATCGACGATCCAGCGGATCGGCATGAAGTCCGAGGCCCGGCGCAGCCAGTGCGGCCCGATGGTCATCGGAAGCAGGATTCCCGAGAGCAGCAGCACGGGCATCATCACCATGTTGATGACCGGTGCCATCACGTCTTCGCTCTTCGTCGTCAGTGCCAGCGCATTCGAGGACGCCGCGCACGCACCGCCGATAAGCAAGGTCAGGACGATCCCGGTCACGACTCCGCCGAACCCGGCGGACATGCCCATCGCATAGCCCAGCCCGACCAGGATCAACGCCTGCACGAAGAGCTGCAGGAGGTCGCGCATCAGTCGGCCGACCAGAAGCGCGGTCCGACTCGCGGGCGTCACGCGCTCGGCCTCGATGACGCCCTCGCGCCACTCACCGATGAGGCTGAAGCCGGCGAAGAACGCACCGAAGACGCCGAGCTGGACCAGCATTCCCGGTACGAAGAACGTGTAGGCGTTGTTGGCACCCAGCTGGCTGATCAGTGGCTTGAGCAGCGGGCCGAAGAGCAGGAGGTAGAGCACCGGCTGCAGCATGCCGATGATCACCCAGGCCGGGTTGCGGAGATTCATCCGCAACTGGCGGTTGAACACGATCGTGCATTCACGGGCGAAGGTGGCGGGACCCCTCATGCCGGTACTCCTTCGTTCGCAGGTGCGGCGGTATCCGACTCGGCATCGCGCAGCGAGCGACCGGTCAGCGTCAGGAACACGTCGTCGAGCGTCGGGCGATGCACTTCGATCGACGACAGCGCGATCCCCGCCGAATCCAGGTCGCGCAGCAGGCCCGGAACGGCTCGGCCGGCCTTGCGCACCCGCGCCCTGACATGAGGCCCCTCGATCTCGACGTCGGTGCCCGACTCGGTGATCGACTGCAGACGTTCCGCCGCGGTGCCGACCATCGTCTCGTCGGCGATCTCGAGGTCGACCAGGTCGCCCGCCACCTGGTCCTTCAGGTTGCTGGCGGTGTCACTGGCCACGACCTGGCCCTTGTCGATGATGACGATGCGGTCCGAGAGAGCATCCGCCTCGTCGAGGTAGTGCGTGGTGATCAGCTCGGGGGCGCCGCGGCGATTACGGAGATCGGCGATGTGCTGCCACAGGTTCGCGCGCGCCTGCGGGTCGAGGCCGGTGGTGGGCTCGTCGAGGAACACCAGGGACGGCTCGTGGATCAAGCCCATCGCGATGTCGAGCCGGCGCTTCTGGCCACCGGACATCGTGCGCGGCATCCGCTGCCACAGCCCATGGAGGTCGAGTTGTTCGAAGAGCTCCTGACCGCGAGCCTCGACGACCTTGCGTGACAGTCCGTAGAGCATGCCGTGGTCGACGACCTCGTCCCCGGCCCGCGCACCGCTGAAGGCGCCGCCGGTCTGGGAGACGTAGCCGATCGCCTGGCGGACTTCGCGCGACTGCGTAGCCACGTCGAAGC
Source organism: Marmoricola sp. (assembly GCA_051961575.1). GTDB lineage: Bacteria > Actinomycetota > Actinomycetes > Propionibacteriales > Nocardioidaceae > Marmoricola. The sequence goes on along the minus strand of JBQCDC010000301.1, from coordinate 4,476 downwards.
CTGCGACGGTAGCCGTTCCTTGAGTGGGGCGCAGGAGCGTGGTGAGGATGCGAAGGGTGGTCGTCTTACCGGCACCGTTGGGCCCCAGGAAGCCGACGACCTCCCCCTCCTCGACGTCGAGGTCGACGCCATCGAGCGCGCGGACCTCGCTCTTCTGGCGTCCCTGACGGGTGTTGAAGGTCTGGACCAGACCGCGTGCGTGGATCATCGCGTGACTCCTCCCTCAGAACGCCGATCGGCGCCTCCGACCATCAAAGTCGAAGGCGCCGACAAAAACACGGGTGAGGCGGGGGTTACTTGGCAGGCTTCTCCGTGACCCAGAGCTTGATGACGCCCTCGATCACCACGACGCCGTCCTCACGCTCACCGCGCACCCGGACGTGGAGGTCGGGGTTGTCGCTGGTCCACTGCTCGGGGTCCGTCTCGGCGATGCAGGTGATGTTGCTCGTCGCCTTCGCCGTGTAGGCGATGTCCATCCCCTTGGGGATCCAGCGCTTGTTCGACGGGATCGTCGCCTCGGCGAGGGCGCCCATCGCAGCCTCCAGCCCGTTGCACAGAGCGATCGCGTGGACCGTGCCGATGTGGTTCTGCACGCCACGGCGCTTGCGGATGACGACCTCGGCACGGTTGGGCTCGATCACCGTGAAGTGAGGTCGAATAGTCCAGAAGTACGGCGCCACCTGGCTGAACGCGAAGTCGAAGACGCGGTCACCGACGACCGGGATCTTGTTAGCAACGCCGTAGGCATCGATCAGCTTGCTCATGAGGTTGACGTTACTTGTGAGTAACTAGCCCGGGCAATGTGGCGCCCAGCACTGGAACACGTTCTAATACTGGGCATGGATCGAGCCGAACTCGAAGCAGCCTTCCTCGACTACCAACGCACCGTCGAGGACATCGCCGGAAGTGGCGAGTGGGCGCGCTTTGCTGATCTCTTCACTGAGGACGCCGACTACGTCGAGCACGCCTACGGAACGTTCAAGGGTCGGGAGGAGATTCGCTCCTGGATCGTCAAGACGATGACCACGTTCCCCGGCAACGAGATGATCGGCTTTCCGGTGACCTGGGCGGTGCTCGACCCGGATCAACAGCGTGTGGTCTGCGAGATCAACAATCCGATGCGCGACCCGGGCGATGGCTCACAGCATGGCGCCACGAACATCACGATCCTCGACTACGCGGGGAACGGCCTGTGGTCGCGCGAGGAGGACGTCTACAACCCGCAGAAGTTTGCGGACATGACGCGCGACTGGTCACGCGTCGCTCGCGACCACGGGACGCTGTCAGAGGAGGGCGCCCGGCTCCTCGCCTTCCTCGAGCGTTCCTAGGCCCGCGGCCTCCAACTCCTCGCGCACGATGCGGTAGGCCGCGCCGGGCGAGTGCCCTTTGCGAGCCAGCATTCCCACGAGGCGACGCGTGGCCCGCTCGGGCTCAAGCCCCCGCATCGATCGCAGCTTGCGCCGGACCTGCTCACGGGCCGCCGTTTCCTCAGCCTCGCGATCGATCTCACCGAGCGCGGCCTGGGCGACCTCGTCCTCGAGGCCCTTGCGCTTGAGCTCCACCGCCAAGGCGCGCTTGGCCAGTCCGCGGGTCGACTGGCTTTGGTTGATCCAGTCCTGGGCGAACGCGGCGTCGTCGATCAACCCGACCTCCTCGAACCGATCGAGCAGGCGCGTGGCGATGTCCTCCGGAACGTTGCGCTTGCGCAACTTCTCCGCGAGTTCGGATCGCGTACGCGCCCGCCCGGTCAGTTGGTCGAGCAGGATCTTGCGAGCCACCGACTCCGGGTCCGCCTCAGGGCCCAGGTCGCGCTCGGCGTTTGGTTCAGTCGTCATGTTTGGCTTCGGTTTCGTGACGCGGCCGTCAGCCGCTCCTCAACCTCCGGCACTGCGGATCCGACGCGAACCAAATTACTTGCGGGAGCCCGGAGAGAGGGCGTCGTCAAACGTGCGTGATGGCAAGGCTGAGGAGGGAAGCGGTACTTCGGTACCGCGACCGACGAAGAACGCCGCCAGCGCGTGCGTTTCACGGCGCCCGGGAACCGTCAGAAGTCGATACCGTCCGGATCAATCGACGGATCGTCGGAGACGAATCCGTCGACCGTCGGCCCAATCCCCAGCTGCTCGAGAATCCGCTTCTCAAGCTCGTTAGCAAGGTCGGGATTGTCCCTCAGGAAGGTCCTCGCGTTCTCCTTGCCCTGGCCTAGCTGGTCACCCTCGTAGGTGTACCAAGCGCCGGCCTTGCGGATGAGGCCGGCGTCGACGCCGACGTCGATGAGGCCACCCTCGCGGGAGATGCCCTGGCCGTACATGATGTCGAACTCGGCCTGCTTGAACGGCGGGGCGACCTTGTTCTTGACCACCTTGACGCGGGTGCGGTTACCGACCATGTCGGTGCCGTCCTTGAGTGTCTCGATGCGACGGACGTCGAGGCGGACCGACGAGTAGAACTTCAGCGCGCGGCCGCCGGTGGTGGTCTCCGGCGAGCCGAACATGACGCCGATCTTCTCGCGCAGCTGGTTGATGAAGATGGCCGTGGTGCCGGCCTGGTTGAGAGCACCTGTCATCTTGCGGAGCGCCTGGCTCATCAGTCGGGCCTGCAGACCGACGTGGCTGTCACCCATCTCGCCTTCGATCTCAGCGCGAGGAACGAGGGCGGCCACCGAGTCGATGACGATGAGGTCGAGCGCGCCGGAGCGGATCAGCATGTCCGCGATCTCCAGCGCCTGCTCGCCCGAGTCGGGCTGGGAGACGAGCAGAGCATCCGTGTCCACACCGAGCGCCTTGGCGTAGTCGGGGTCGAGCGCGTGCTCCGCGTCGATGAAGGCGACCACGCCGCCGGCGGCCTGAGCGCTGGCCACGGCATGCAGGGCGACCGTGGTCTTACCGCTGCTCTCCGGGCCGTAGATCTCGACGACGCGACCGCGCGGCAGACCGCCGATGCCCAGCGCGATGTCCAGGGAGATGGCACCCGTGGGGATGACCTCAAGGGGCGCGCGCGTCTCGTCACCGAGGCGCATCACCGAGCCCTTGCCGTACTGCTTCTCGATGTTGGCGAGCGCCATGTCGAGTGCTTTGTCGCGATTGCTCGAGTCCTGTGCGGCCATTTTCTTCGTCCCTCTCCTACGCGGTTGTCGTCGATTTCGACGCTAGAGGGAGGCGCCGACAGTCAGCACCGATGAGCTGATCGCTGTGAACAACCAGCCCTACCTCTGGTTGTGGACTCTACTCCGTTTACGAACACCTGTTCGATAGGTGTTCGGCGTGTCGAACGCGGATTTCAGCGCTCGCGCGCAGGCAGCTGCAGATGCGCCCACACGGCGCGCCACACGGTCTTCGGCTGCATCCCGGCCGCCAGCGCCTCGTCGACGGTCCGCCCGCCGAGCTCCCCCAGAACCTGGAGCTGCGCCCAGCTCCGGGCATAGCCGACTCCGAGTGCGCCCTCCATGCGCTGCCAGAACTCGGTGTGCCTCATCGGACGTCCCAGAGGTGATGGACCACGTCGTGGAGGTGATAGCGCCCGAGACTCTCGACGGTGAAGACGGAGCCGTTGCTGCGCCGTCCCTGCCGTCGCCACGCGTCGCTCGGAACACCGGCATAGACCGCAGCCACCTCGGCCGCCGCCTCGACCAACTCGACGACGACCTCCTCGGACCGCTGCTGGTCGTAGGCCTTCTCGACGGCGGTCTCGTCCTGGTCCCAGTTCGCGAACATCGGGTCGTCCTGCTCGAGCATCAGCCGGAGTCTCTCCGCGAAGAGCAGGTGCACATCGCGCACGTGACATCCGTACTCGAGCACAGACCAGGTCTCAGCGCGCGGGCGGACGGCGACATCGCGTCGATCGAGGGCGTCATACCAGCCCTGGGTGTTGGTGTGGATCAGGTCAGGAAGATCGGTCGCGGCGACGGCGGCCGGGTCGAATCCGCAATCAGGACAAGGACGCTCGAGCACCCACGTCCAGTCCTTGGTGTCCTTCTCCACAAGCGAATCCTCGCAGGCTCGGCAAACGCTGTGCGCTGTCGGTGCCCTCAGGCAGGATGAACCAGGTGACCTCCGCCAGCCTCGACCAGTTCAGCGCACCGACCCGTGCGTGGTTCGAGGCTGCCTTCGCGGCGCCGACCGAGGCGCAGGCCGGGGCGTGGAACGCGATCTCCGCGGATCGGCACGCCCTCGTGGTGGCGCCGACGGGCTCCGGCAAGACCCTGTCCGCGTTCCTCTGGGCCTTGGACCGGCTGTTCACCGAGGGGCCTGCGACCGGCAAGGCCCGCACCCGAGTGCTCTATGTGTCGCCGTTGAAGGCGCTGGCGGTCGACGTCGAGCGCAACCTGCGCGCACCGTTGGCCGGCATCCGCCAGACGGCGCAACGTCTGGGGGCCGAGCTGCCTGAGATCAGCGTCGGCCTGAGGTCGGGTGACACCACCCCTGCCGATCGTCGCCGTCTCCAGACGCGTCCCCCTGACATCCTCATCACCACGCC
>JBQCDC010000300.1:0-2556 GCA_051961575.1 Marmoricola sp. | reverse complement strand
GCCGCGAGCCGCGTGATGATGGGTGACTCGATCGCCGACCTTCGCAAGGCCGGGGTGCTTCCCGCGACCGGGGACGGCGGCATGCTCCCCACGGATGCGCCGATCGCGGTCAAGGAAGCTGTGCTGCCGTTCAACCGCTTCCGGACGCCCGACGGCACGTTCGTCGACACCGTCCTCGGACCGGAGATGAAGTCGACCGGTGAGGTCATGGGCTTCGACGCCAACTTCGGGACAGCTTTCAGCAAGGCCGAGGCAGCGTCCGGCGGGGAGCTTCCGTCCACTGGTCGGGTGTTCATCTCGATCGCGAACCGTGACAAGCGCACCATGATCTTCCCCGCGCGCGTTCTGGCTGACTACGGCTTCGAGATCCTCGCGACCGAGGGGACGGCCGGGGTGCTGCGTCGCAACGGCATCCACGCCACTGTCGTGCGCAAGCACTTCGAGGGCGAGGGGCCGTCGGGGGAGAAGACGACCGTCCAGATGATCCTCGACGGCGAGATCGACCTGATCGTGAACACTCCGAACGGCTCGGCATCCGACGCCCGCGTCGACGGGTACGAGATCCGCGCGGCCGCCGTCCTGACGGGCACACCCTGCATCACGACCGTCCAGGGCGCCGCTGCCGCAGTGCAGGGCATCGCCGCCGCGCGAGCGGGCGAGATCGGGGTTCGGTCGCTGCAGGAATGGGGAGCGCTGCAGCGAGACGCGCTGGAGGCGCAGGCTTGAGCCTCTACCGGTTCGCGTTCGACCACCTGTTGACGCGCACGGATCCCGAGCAGGCGCACCATGCCGCCTTCGCGGCGATTCGGGCGGCCGGCCCTCTGGCCGCGCCCACCTACGGCGCGGCCGTTCACAAGCGGTCGCTCTCGGTCGAGGCCATGGGCCTCACGTTCCCGGGCATCCTCGGACTGGCCGCCGGCTTCGACAAGAACGGCACCGGCATCGACGCGCTCGCGGCGCTCGGGTTCGGCTTCGTCGAGATCGGCACGATCACGGGGGAGCCCCAGCCCGGCAATCCCAAGCCGCGCCTCGCGCGCCTGCCCCTCGACCGCGCCGTGGTCAACCGCATGGGCTTCAACAACGACGGCGCCGAGGCCGTCGCCCGACGCCTCGCCCGGAGATTGAGGAGCCCGAAGGGCGTCACGAAATCCCCACTCGGCATCAACATCGGCAAGACCAAGCTCGTCCCGGAGGACGACGAGACCGCGGTCCTCGCCGACTACGCCAAGAGCACGAGGCTGCTCAGCCCGTATGCCGACTACCTGGTCGTGAACGTGTCCTCGCCCAACACCCCCGGCCTGCGCACATTGCAGGCTGTTGAGCGTCTCGAACCACTGCTCCGCGAGGTGCGGCGGGTGGCGGACGACACCACCGCGCATCACGTCCCACTCCTGGTCAAGATCGCTCCCGACCTGGCCGACGAGGACGTGCTGGCCGTCGCCGACCTAGCGCTCGCGCTCGACCTCGACGGCGTGGTCGCCACCAACACGACGATCTCGCGCGAGGGATTGTGCTCCAGCGCGGCCAAGATCGAGGCGGCGGGCGGCGGTGGGCTCTCCGGCGCCCCATTGACCGAGCGCGCCGATGCGGTTGTCGCGATGCTTCGTGGACGACTCGGCCCCGAACCGGTGATCATCGGGGTCGGCGGCATCAGCACCGTGGATGAGGCTCGCGCGCGCCTGGCCGCGGGTGCGACCCTGCTGCAGGGTTACACGGCCTTCATCTACGAGGGCCCGATGTGGCCCGCGAAGATCAATCGTGAGTTGGCGAGAGGAACCCAGTGAGCTCCTTCGGTGAACGGCTGCGGGCGGCGCTCGATGAGCGAGGGCCGCTCTGTGCGGGCATCGACCCGCACGCGTCGCTCCTCACCCAATGGGGCCTCGAGGACGACATCGCCGGGCTGGAGACCTTCGCTCTGACGGCGGCCGAGGCGTTCGGTCCGGTCGCTGCCGCGATCAAGCCGCAATCGGCTTTCTTCGAGCGCTTCGGTTCGCGAGGCATCGCCGTCCTCGAACGCACGATCGCGATCTGCCGCGAGGCGGGCGCCCAGGTGATCCTCGATGTGAAGCGCGGCGACATCGGGTCGACGGCGCAGGGTTACGCCGACGCCTATCTGGACCAGAACGCACCCTTGGCCGTCGACGCGATCACGGCCTCTCCCTACCTGGGCTTCGGCAGTTTGGTGCCCATGCTCGACACGGCGCGCCGCAACGATGCCGGTGTCTTCGTGCTCGCGCTGACGTCGAACCCGGAGGCCGCTGAGCTGCAGCGGTCGACGATGCCGACGGGGGAGACGGTCGCCGGATCGATCCTGACCGAGCTCCGCGAGCTCAACGGTGAGAACCCGATGGGCTCGTTCGGGGCGGTGGTCGGCGCGACCATCGAGAAGCCCGATGCCTCCCTGGCGATCGGCGGTCCGCTGCTGGTGCCCGGCATCGGCGCCCAGGGCGGCACCGCGGACGACGTCCGACGTATCTTCGAGGGCGCGCTCGACCTGGTGGTGCCCTCGAGCTCGCGCGAACTGCTCAGCGCCGGCCCGTCTCCGGTTGCCCTGGC
>JBQCDC010000299.1:0-2526 GCA_051961575.1 Marmoricola sp. | reverse complement strand
GAGAGTGGACGCGTCATCCGGCACTCCCGCACCCTCCCGAACGCACAGCGAGGCAAGGGGCGTGCTCTCAACGGAGGCCTCGCGCTGATCCGGGCTGAGGTTGAGCGGCGCGGCCTCTCGCCGACGAAGGTCATCGTCGGCGTCATCGACGCGGACGGCCGCATGACCCCGAACGCGCTGAGTGCGGTGGCGAAGGGCTTCGCGAGCGATCCATCCGTAGGAGGGGTCCAGCTCGCGGTCCGGATCCGCAACTACCGCGACAACCTGCTCCTCACCGTTCAGGACCACAGCTTCTGGGCGGTCGTCGCCCTCAACGAGCTCGGCCGCAACGCCTTCGGCAGCGCAGCCATGGGAGGAAACGGTCAGTTCATCCGGCTCTCGACCCTCAACGAGCTCGGGCCCGAACCCTGGAGCGACTCCCTCACCGAAGACCTCGATCTCGGGATCTCCATCGCCATCGCCGGCTGGCGATCGATCGGAATCGCGGGCGCCTACGTCACCCAGCAGGGCGTGAAGTCGCTGCGGCGCCTGGTGCGTCAATGGACCCGCTGGGCGCAGGGGACCATGATGGCGGCGAACCGGATCCCCGATCTGGTCACGAGTCGCTATGTCAGCAATCTCGCCCTGATCGAGATCCTCGGCTGCCTGGCCACGCCGTGGGTCGCCATGGTCTGGTCCGTGACCGAGCAGTACCTCGGCTACATGCTCCTGACCGGCCGCGCGTTCTATCACATGGACGGCTACCCGCCGATCTACCAAGCGGTGCTCTGGGTGCAGTGGTACGTGCTCGGCTTCACCCCGTCGATCTTCTGGACGATCGTCTACAAGCGGCGCACCCGTGGGATGCAGTGGTGGAAGGCGATTCTGATCAGCCACCTGCTGCTCCCCTGGTCGTGGCTCAGTCTGGTCACCACCTGGCGCGCGCTCGGCAGGATCCTGCTGCGACGCGGCAACTGGGCGAAGACCGCGCGTGAGCAGGAAGACGTCATCGAGATTCCGTCGCCCCCGGCCGTGTCGGCGGTCTGAGATGACGCACCGCACCCATCGGAGCACCGCCCCGGCAGGTACGACGACGATCGTCGTCGGGGTCGTCGCATCGTTGGCGCTCGCGGCTTTCGGGCTCCTTGTCGCCTTCGGGTGGAAGGGCGAGCACACGGTCGTGGCCAGCACCTCGGCTCCTCTCCCGGCGACCTCTTCGGCCCGGCCGACGGTCGCGCGGAAAACGCCCGCGCACGGTGCGTGCGCAACGCAGCCCCAGCCCTCCGGCATCACCGTGCCCGCGGTGTGCATCCAGGGCCCAATCAAGCCGACCTACGTAAGCCGTGACGAGGTCGTCCTCCCGGCCGACGTGAAGTCCATCTTCCTGTGGGACCAAGGTGCGTCGCTGACGAGCACACTGGGCACAACGTTGCTGGTCGCGCACGTGCACTACGGATCCCTCGGCGATGGAGTGTTCTACCCCCTCAGCCAGGTGCAAGCCGGCGACCAGGTGAACATCCGCGACTCGGCCGGCACGCTCACACGCTGGCGCATCGTCTCGTCGCGCTCGTACCTCAAGACGAGCCTGCCCCAGGACGTCTTCGCCGGACCGCACGGGCCGCGGCGCCTGGTGCTCGTGACCTGTGGCGGCGCGGTGCTCCCCTCGGGCTCCGGCTACGAGGACAACGTCGTCGTCACGGCGATCCCCGCTTAGAACCGTCCGAGCAACGAACATACGGAGGACTGATGTCGACGAGGACTGAACGAGGTACGGGGCTGCGCATCGCTTTCTGGGCGACGCTTCTAAGCTTGCTCGGCGCCCTGGCTCTCGCAGGTCCCTCGGCGAGCGCCGCCACCACCTCCAGCACCTGTGGGTACGGAACCGGCGGTCAGCACGCCTCCACCATCTGCTGGCTGGATCTCTCCGGTTACAGCGACGCGATCGCTCGCACTCCGGCGGGTCAGGACATGACGATCACGTTGCCCGGTGGCGGGTACACCATGACGTTCAACATCAAAACCACGGTGATGCCCGGGCTAGCGGACGCAGTAGTCGGCCCGCGGGCGACTCCGATCGAGACCAGATTCGCCTTCGGCGAGGATGCCTACACGCACATCCCGGGAATGCCGGCGCTCTACAGCGGCCCGCACAACCCGGGTCAGGTAGGGCTCGACATCAGCGTCAGCGACATCGTGGTGCGGGACGCGAGCGGCGCAGCGCTGACCTCCTACTCCTTCGTCGCTGCCGACGCCGAAGACAATGTGGCCGGCGAAGGTGGGAGCTTCACCTGGACCTCGGACAAGGCGATCAACCAGATTGCCAGCATCGACGACGGCGCCACCGGCGGATGCCAACCATCGGGAATCACCGGCTTGGGCACCACAAGCGTGACGTGCGCAGGTTCCGGAGGCGCTACCGTCGCAACCCCTTCAGGCTCAAGCTCCCGGGCGATCGTGGTCGCGGCGGCCGCTCCGAGCAACTTCGACATCAAGTGGCAGACCTTCGCACAGTCGGGCATCGCGCTGGGCATTCAGACGGGATCCATC
>JBQCDC010000298.1:0-4134 GCA_051961575.1 Marmoricola sp. | reverse complement strand
GGGCGAGAACATGAACCCCCGACGAGCACCTCTACTCGCCGAACGCCGTCGCCGCTAGCGTGTCGGCATGACTGACGCGGAGCTGCTGGCGGGGTACATCGCAACCTGGAAGCGCGCCTGCGCTGACTTCATCGCGTTGGGTCGCACGCTGACCCCCGAGGAGCTCGAGCTGGAGACCGACCTCGAGGGTTGGGACGTCTTCGACAACATCGCGCACACAGCACATCTCGAGCACGTACTCGCCACCGGCGAGGAGGACACGGTGCACGTCGAGCAGGCGCCGCACATCAAGAGCCTCACCGGCGTCTACACCGAGCAGGGTGTGATCGCGCGGCGCGGCCGTGGCATCGAGACGGTCCTGGACGAGCTCGAGGAGGCGGTCGCGATGCGGGCCGCAGCACTCGAGGCCGACCCGCCGACCGACGGCGCCGCAACCCCGCCCCGTACTCCCGGCGGCGTCGGGTGGAACAACGAGACACTCCTCGGCAATCGCCCCCTGGACATCTGGATGCACGAGCAGGACATCCGACGGGCGATCGGCCGACCCGGCGGGTTCGATTCGCCCGTCGCGGCGCACTCGATCCGGCGGCTCGCCGGGGGCCTGCCCCTCGTGCTCGGCAAGCGCGTCGCGCCCCCTGCGGGCACCAGTGTGCGGATCGACCTCACCGACGCCGATGTCTCGATCGGCGCCGTCGTGGGTGACGACGGCCGGGCGAAGTTTGCGGTCCTCGAACAGCCGACGGCTCGCATCGCGATGCCGGCCGAAGCGTTCATCATCCTGGCCGGCGGGAGGCGCGCGCCGGATCGGGTGGAGGCAGAGGTCGAGGGTGACGAGGTGCTGGCCAAGGCGGTCCTCGACAACCTCGCGGTCACTCCGTAGGTCGTGACTCGGCACCCGCGCCTTCGTTGAAGCGAAGGTGAAACGTGTTCTCGTTTTTGTAGCGTCGCTCGCGGCCGTGATGCTCGCCGCCGCTCCCGTCTTCGCCGAGCTGCCGATCCCGTCGGTGCAGCCGCCGATCGGCCCGGCCTTCATCGGGCAGGCAGCGACCGCCCAACCGCTCCCGCACAATGCGGTTCCCCAGAACCCGTACCTGGGGCGCAATGGGTACGACTCGATGCACAACGACGCCTACTCGTCGAACGGCTACGAGGTGAGTGGGCCGCTGGGTCGCAGCCTCAAGCTGTCGAGCGCCACCTACGGCGTCTCCGAGTGCGCGACGATCGCCTTCGACTCGCGCGGCCGCATCGTAGGGCTCTGCGGTGGCTTGCAGGGCTTCTCGCTCTCGCTCATCGACCCGACCACGCTGCACCGGCTGGCGTCGATGACCACCTCGGTCCGCTCCCTGACGCAGTTGCAGAACCCGTTCACCGACCTCTGCGGCGGCACCTACTTCTACCTCGACGGCCATGACCGTGCCTGGGTTCTCAACACCAAGAAGCAGATCATGGAGGTCCAGGTCACCGCGACGGGCTTCACGCTGCTCCGCACCTACGACGCGTCCGCCTACGTGCCCGACAAGGACTGCATGATCGCGACCATGCCGGACTGGAACGGCAACATCTTCTTCGCGACCAAGCAGGCGCGGGTGGGCGTCATCAACCCGACGACGGGCGCGATCAGGACCATGCAGTTCGGCACGGCCGCGGCACCCGAGGAGATCGAGAACTCCATCTCCGGCGACGAGACCGGCGGCATCTACGTGGTGACCGACCATCGCCTTGCCTCGGTGGCGGCGGATGCGGTGGGCGCGCCGGTCGTCCGGTGGCAGACGCCTTATGACCGCGGCACTCGGCAGAAGCCGGGCCAGCTCTCGCAAGGAACGGGCACCACCCCGGCCCTTCTGGGCAGCGACCTGGTGGCCATCACCGACAACGCCGACCCGCAGATGCACGTGCAGTTCTACTACCGGACCGGGCCCAACGCGGGTCAGCTGATCTGTCAGGCGCCCGTGTTCGCGCCGGGTCAGTCCGACACCGAGAACAGCCTCACGGTGGCGGACGGCAACTCGGTGATCGTCGAGAACAACTACGGCTACACCGGGCCGACCTCCACGACGCTGGGCAAGACGACCGCGCCGGGCGTCGCCAAGGTCGTGCTGACCGACGACCACCGCTGCGTGGTGGCCTGGACAAATCCGATCAGCGCGCCCACCTCGGTACCCAAGATCTCCTGGGGCAACGGTCTGGTCTACGTCTACTCGAAGGCGACGTCGACCAACAAGCTCAACGACGACTGGTACTTCACCGCGATCAACGCGCGCACCGGTGCGACCGTCTGGAAGCGCTTCACGGGAAACGGCATCCAGTGGAACAACCACTACGCATCGATCTACATCGGCCCGGACGGCGCCGCCTACATCTCGACGCTGATGGGTCTGGTGCGCCTGAAGGACGGCTAGGTGAGGTCGAGGCGGCTCGGGTCGCGCATGCTTCCGGCCACGTCGGCCAGGAAGCGCGAGCCCGCCTCGCCGTCGATGTGACGGTGGTCGAACGACAGCGACAACGTGCAGACGTCGCGGATCGCCAGACGCTCCTCACCGTCGACGTTCACCACCCACGGCTGACGGCTGATCGTGCCGAAGCACAGGATCGCCGACTCGCCCGGGTTGATGATCGGGGTCCCGCCGTCGATGCCGAACGGACCGACGTTGGTGATCGTGAACGATCCGCCGAGGTTGTCGGCCGGAGGCGTCTTCCCCTCGCGGGCCGTATCGATCAGGTCGGCGAGGGCAGCGGTGAGCTGCCGCAGCGACAGCGACTGCGCGTGCTTGATGTTGGGAACCGTCAGGCCGCGCGGCGTGGCGGTGGCGATACCCAGGTTGACCGCGTCCTTGAACACCACGTCGCCCTGGTCCCAGGTCGAGTTGATGATCGGCGTCCGGCCGATCGCCTCGATGCAGGCTCGGGACAGGATCAGCAACGGGGACACCCGCGCGCCGAGGAAGTCCGGTCGCTCGCGCAATCGCGCCACGAGGGCAACCGTCTCGGTGACGTCGACGGTGAGCCATTCGGTGACGTGTGGAGCCGTGAAGGCCGACGCGACCATCGCCTGGGACATGAACTTGCGAACACCCTTGACCGGCTCGCGCCGACCCCCCTCGAACGGCGGGTGGGCGTGCTTGGACGTGTACGCCTCGATGTCGGCGTGCGTGACGATGCCGCCCTCGCCGGTGGCGTTCACCTCGGCCAGGTCGATGCCGGTGTCGCGAGCGTGCTTGCGGACCGCGGGCGAGGCCAAGGGGCGCTCGCTGCTCGGCTCGTCGGTGACGGCCGGTCCGGGACGGCGACGGCGTCGCGACACCATCTCCTTGACGCGACCGACGAGGAGCTCGCCGTCACCGCCGCCGCTGGCGGCTGGGTTGGACAGGTCGATCTGAGAGGTTTCGTGACGCGCTCCGCGCTCCTCAACCTCCGAGCGCACGGGCTCCTCAACCTCCGAGGCACTGCCGATGCGGATGATCGGTGTGCCGACCGTGACGGTCTCGCCCTCCTTGACCAGGAGCGCCAGCACCTCGCCGGCATAGGGCGAGGGTAGCTCGACCACCGATTTCGCGGTCTCGATCTCCACGACGATGTCGTTGACCGCGACCACGTCGCCGACGGCCACCCTCCAGGTGAGGATGTCCGCCTCGGTGAGGCCCTCGCCTACATCGGGAAGTAGGTAGTCACTCAACTTGTCAGTACTCCTGCGATCGGTCGACGGCAGCAAGAAGGCGGTCCACACCGGGGAGGAAGTGCTCCTCGTTCCGGGCGGCCGGGTAGGGCGTGTCGAAGCCTGCCACGCGCATCACGGGCGCTTCCAGACTGAAGAAGCAATCCTCGGTGATGCGGGCGGCGACCTCGGATCCCATGCCCAGGTTCCGGTGCGCCTCATGCACCACGATCGCACGACCGGTGCGTCGGACCGAGTCGTACACGGGGTCGAGGTCCAACGGCGACAGTGTGCGCAGGTCGATGACCTCCAGCGAGGTCCCCTCCTCGGCAGCCACCTCTGCCGCCTCGAGCGCGGTGCGGACCGTCGGCCCGTAGGCGATCACGGTGGCGTCTGTTCCCGGACGCACCACGGCCGACTCGAAGAGCGACAAGGGCGCCGCGGTGGTGTCCACCTCGGTCTTACCCGAGTGGTACTGCCGC
>JBQCDC010000297.1:0-3312 GCA_051961575.1 Marmoricola sp. | reverse complement strand
CGCCGTCTTCAGTCCGACGAGCAAGCAGGTTGCGCATGTAGTTCATGTGGATCCCTCCCAGGATTCGTACTAGGTGTGCGCCGGATGAAGCTGACGCTGTGGGCACTCCCTCAGTGCCCGACAGATAGAACTCTGTCAGCGCCACAGGAATCGCACATTCCCTGCGCGGCTCGATGTGGGTAGTCCCTATGGACTACATTCAGGTGGCCGGACGGCCAGTGGTGTGGTCTCGATACAACCGCGCTTCGCGCGGCCACTCGACCAACGAAGTTACTGGTTCGGATCGGGGAGGAGGCCGAGGCGCAGTGCGGCCATCAGCGCCTGGGCGCGGTTCGCGGCGCCGAGCTTCTCGTAGATCTTGCTGATGTGTGCCTTGGCGGTGGACTCGGCGACGTAGAGCGACTGCGCGATCTGGGCGACCCCGAGGCCCTCGGCCAGCAGGGCGAGCACCTCGGCCTCGCGCTCGGTGAGGCGAGGGCCGGGGGCGTTGCGTCGACGCAGCATCGCCTCGACGAGACCGGAGGCCGTGAAGGTGTTGGGCGCCACCAGTGCGTGGCGGGCAGCGGTGATGACGTCCTCGCTGGGCATGTGCTTGCCTACGAAACCTGACGCGCCGGCGTCCATCGCCGCGAAGAGCCGATCGTCGCCGGCGTCCATGGTGAGGACGACTAGCGCCAGGTCGGGGCGTTCTGCGCGCAGCGTGCGAACGACATCCAGTCCACTGCCGTCGGGCAGACGCAGGTCCGTGACGACGACGTCAGGCGTGGTCGCCCGAGCCACCTCGAGCGCCTCGGCAACACTGCCTGCTTGGCCAACGACCTCGAAGCCGCCGGCCCGCGAGAACGCTCCGGCCAATCCGGCACGGATGAGCTCATGGTCGTCGACGAGGACCAGGCGCGAGGGTGCCTCGGAGGCGGAAGCGGAGTCGGTCACCTGCTTAGGATGCCGTACGGCGGCGCAGGTCGACGACCACGCTCGTCCCAACACCGTTGATGCAGTCGGAGATCGACAGCTCGGCGCCGATCCCGGTCGCGCGCTCGCGCATGATGGTGAGGCCGTAGGAGTCCTCGCGAGGCACGCCCATGCCGCGGCCGTCGTCGGTGATCTCGAGGTGCACGCCCTCGCTGTCGAAGCGGGCGGTCAGCCAGACGTTGGTGGCACCTGAGTGCTTGCGTGCGTTGTTGAGCGCCTCTTGCGCGATACGCATCAGATGCCCTTCGACCTCGCGGGGGAGTCGTTCGGGGAAGCCCTCGATGCTCACGTGCACGTTGAGGTCGCTCCGGGTGCCGATGTGGCCCGCCAGCGCATGGAGTCCTTCGGCCAGGTTGCGGTCCTCGTCGACGTCGTTGCGCAGGTCGAAGACGGATTGACGCAGCTCGGACACGACGCGGCTGACCTCGCCCCGGACCTGCTGAATCTGGTCGGCCTGGTCGGGATCTCGGGCCGGGATCGCATCGACCAGGTAGCCGAGGGACGCGACATCCTGGGCGATGCCGTCGTGAACCTCGCGAGCGAGCCGTTGACGCTCACTGCTGGTCGCGGTCGCTCGGACCTCGCCGAAGAGGAGCGCGGCATGCAGGCGCAGCGCCTCGGGCTCGAGTGCCGCCGCGCACGTCTCGACGGCAGAGAGCTCGGCGGGTCCGATGGTCTCGCCCACCAGGAAGGCCACGATGCGCCATTCGTAGACCAGCGGGATGCAGAGCAGGTTGCCTCGGGTTCGTGGCGTCGTGACTTCGTGCAGATCGCGGGCGAAATGGATGAGATCCGCCTGGTTCGAGCCGGTCGCGAAGCGCAGAGGTGTGCCGATGCCGCGGGCCTCCGACGGCAGGAAGATCCCACTACTGCGCATCGGGAGGTGCTCGCGAGCCTCGGCGAGGATTCCGTCGGCAATATCGACGGTGTCGAGGCCTCCTTCGAGACTGCTGGCCAGACCCTGAAGCTGGCTGATCAGGTCGACAGCATGGCGGTAGGACTCGTCGAGGCGGTGGTCGGAGACATGCCGAGACAGACGCGACCCGGCAAGGCCGAGCACCAGTCCGGTGACCAGCCAGACGAGGTTGACGCCGAGCTTGCTGCTCGTCGGCTCCGCGTGGTTGGTGGCCACGTTGAGCACCATTCCGGTGAGAACTCCGATGAGCTCCGCGGCGAGAACACTGAACGCGCCTCGCACCTTGTTGGCGAGTCCGCCGGCAAGCGGCGGAATGGCCAGGAACAGCGCAGCGGTCTCAACGGGGGTTGCGATCTGGGCGACGACGGTGCCCAAGAGCGCCTGGGCCTGAACTACCTGCAGATACCACCGTGGTTGGACGGCGGCGACACCTTCGCCGACGGCGATCAGTGCTCCGATGATCACGGGTGCTGGCCACAACGAGAACCCCAACATGAGGTTCAACGTGCTCATGATGGCCAGGGCGAAGATCGCCGCGGCAAACCCGATTCGGCGCACGTCCTCCGACGGCGCCGGACTCACGTGATTTTTCCGCTGAAGCTATGCATGATGCTGATCGCAGCCGGTCCGAGCACGGCAATAAACAAACAGGGAAGGATGCAGAAAATCAAGGGGATGAGGATCTTGACTGCAACCTTTTGTGCCTGCTCCTCGGCTCGCTGACGCTTCTTCGTGCGGATCTCGGAGGACTGGACGCGCAGGACCTGACCGATCGGGATACCGAACGCGTCGGCCTGAACCATCGCGCTGACGAAAGTACGCAGGTCCACGATGTTGCTGCGGTCGGCCATCGAGCGCAGTGCTTCGGAGCGGCTGCGGCCGAGCTGCATCTCCTGCAGCATGCGCGCGAACTCGCCCGCGATGGGCCCTTCGGTGCTGCGCGCGACGTGCGCGGCGGCGGCGTCGAAGCCCAGGCCGGACTCGACGGAGATCGTCAGCAGGTCGATCGCGTCGGCTAGCTCCTTCTCGATGAGCAGCGTGCGGTTGTAGCCCAGCTGGTACAGGTACATGTTCGGCGCCTGGAACCCGACGATCGAGGCGACCACCACGAAGCCCATGGTCGGCAGCAGGCTCAGGCCCATGGCGAAGGAGAGCAGCAGCGAGATCACCAGAGCGGCGATGAAGCCCAGCACCTTGCCGGCCGCAATGCGGTCGGGCGTCCACCCTGCTGGTGCGCCGGCGACCTCGATCTTGTGCTGAAGCGCCTCATCCTCGCCGTCGCCGCTGAAACGCTTGCCGATGGACTGGACCTTGGCGAGCAGGGGGAGCAGGACGCGCTCGGAGAACGGGCGGTCCAGCTCTTTGGTCATGTCCTGAGGTGCGCCGGTGAGCGCCTCGAGAACGGCGATCGAGCGGTTGACGCC
>JBQCDC010000296.1:0-3311 GCA_051961575.1 Marmoricola sp. | reverse complement strand
AGCGAGGCCGAGTTCCTGGCCCGGCGCGAGTCGGTCGACCGCGTGATGGTCATCCGACAGCGCGAGCAGCTGACCCAGATCGGCGTGCTCGAGGACGACGTGCTCGTCGAGCACTACGTCAGCCGCGAGTCACAGGCCTCGATGATCGGCAACGTCTACCTCGGTCGGGTGCAGAACGTGCTGCCCTCCATGGAGGCCGCATTCATCGACATCGGCAAGGGCCGCAACGCGGTGCTCTACGCCGGCGAGGTCAACTGGTCGGCGCTCGGCCACAAGGACGGCCAGCCCCGCAAGATCGAGTCAGTGCTGACCTCCGGGCAGACGATCCTGGTGCAGGTCACCAAGGACCCGGTCGGCCAGAAGGGCGCTCGCCTGACCGGTCAGATCAGCATCCCCGGCCGCTTCCTCGTCTACGTGCCCGACGGCACCACGAGCGGCATCTCGCGCAAGCTGCCCGACACCGAGCGCAACCGACTCAAGACGTTGCTCAAGGAGATCGTCCCCGATACGGCCGGTGTCATCGTGCGTACCGCGGCCGAGGGTGCGAGTGAGGAGGAGCTGACGCGCGACGTCGAGCGCCTCACCGCGCGCTGGGCCGACATCGAGGCCAAGGTTGCCGCAGGCAAGGGACCGGAGCTGCTCTACGGCGAGCCGGATCTCACCCTCAAGGTCGTCCGCGACCTGTTCACCGAGGACTTCAGCAAGCTGGTCGTCCAGGGTGCCGACGCCTGGGACCTGGTCCAGGACTACGTCCAGCACGTCGCCCCCGACCTCGCCGACCGCCTCGAGCGCTTCGAGCCCGATGCCGACGGTCCTCCTGCTGCGCAGGACCTCTTCGCCGCGTATCGCGTCGACGAGCAGATCGCCAAGGGCCTGGACCGCAAGGTCTGGCTGCCGTCGGGTGGATCGCTCATCATCGACCGCACCGAGGCCATGACGGTCGTCGACGTCAACACCGGCAAGTTCACCGGATCCGGGGGCAACCTCGAGGAGACGGTCACCAAGAACAACCTCGAGGCCGCCGAGGAGATCGTCCGCCAGCTCCGGCTGCGCGACATCGGCGGCATCATCGTCATCGACTTCATCGACATGGTGCTCGAGTCCAACCGCGACCTGGTGCTCCGTCGCCTGGTCGAGTGCCTGGGCCGCGACCGCACCCGTCACCAGGTCGCCGAGGTCACGTCGCTGGGCCTGGTCCAGATGACCCGCAAGCGCATCGGGACCGGACTGGTCGAGGCGTTCAGTGAGGAGTGTCCGCACTGCAAGGGCCGCGGCATCATCGTCCACCACGAGCCGATCGCGACCGCGGGTGCGGCATCGGTCAGCGAGGACGAGCCGCGCAGCGGTCGTCGTCGCGGCCAGCGACGTGGACGTGGGGGCGAGAACGCCCAGCAGAGCCAACAGCAGGGTCAGCAGCGTGCGGAGGCGGCTCCGTCGCCCGCGGACCTGGCCGGCCCGCGCCCGCCCGTCGAGCCGCTCCCGATGCTCAACGCCGACCCGTCAGCCGACGACGCCGAGCCGTCACTTGTCACGGACGACCCGTCACTTGTCACGGACGAGCCGTCAGTTGAAGCGGACGAGCCGGCAGTTGATGCCGAAGAGCCCCTGGTCGTGGACGAGCCGGCGGTCGTCACCGAAGAGGTCGAGACCGTCGAACCCGCGGCTCCGGCCGTGGTCACCTCAACCCGACGCCGCCGCACCGCGACGCGCCCGGCGGGTCCGCCGTCGAGTGCCGTGCCCGTTGAGGGTGAGGCAGGCGAGGATTCGGCGGCCGCGGAGCCGGTCACCGAGGTCGTCGAGACCGAGGAGGCAGGGGAGTCGGATGAGCACGAGCACTCGGTGCTGCACGTCCCGATCAAGAAGCGCGGGGGCGCCCGCAAGCGCTAGGGCGTCGTCGTTTTGACCCTGAGCGTGCGCGTCCCGTAAAGTTGACCCTCGGTGTGTTGACGCATGCCCCCCATCTTTTGACAGTTCGAATGAGTTCCCCTGCGCCTAGGCGCCGGTGAGCATGGCGAGGAGAGTGAGTCGCGGTGTACGCGATCGTGCGCAGTGGCAGCAAGCAGCAGAAGGTTGCTGTTGGCGACGTCATCGAGATTGACCGCGTTGACGCGGCCGTTGGTGACACGCTGACCCTTCCCGTCGTCATGCTCGTCGACGGCGACAAGGTGACCGCGACCGGCCTCGACAAGGCCGGCGTGAGCGCCGAGGTCCTCGGTGGCTTCAAGGGTCCGAAGATCATCATCCAGAAGTACAAGAACAAGACCGGCTACAAGAAGCGCCAGGGTCACCGTCAGAAGTACACCCAGGTCAAGGTCACGGGTATCAACGCGTAAGCGTTGATACCAACAAACACAGCAACGCGTTCGTAAGACTTAAAGGGAGCCTCAAGTGGCACACAAAAAGGGTGCAGCCTCAACCAAGAACGGCCGCGACTCCAACGCGCAGCGTCTTGGCGTGAAGCGCTACGGCGGCCAGCTCGTCAACGCGGGCGAGATCATCGTTCGCCAGCGTGGCACGCACTTCCACCCCGGCACCGGCGTCGGCCGTGGCGGCGACGACACGCTGTTCGCGCTTGTCGCGGGCAACGTCGAGTTCGGCACGCGTCGTGGTCGTCGCGTGGTGAACATCGTCCCGTCTGCCTGAGGCAGCCTGCGACGCAAATCGCTTTTCTTTCGTTGGGCGCCCCTGATTCAGGGGCGCCCTTCGGCATTCTTAGACCTAACTACTGAAAGCAGGGGACACCATGGCCGTTCCTACCTTCGTGGACCGCGTGCGGCTGCACGTGGTCGCGGGGCGCGGTGGCAACGGCGTCGCCTCGGTACATCGCGAGAAGTTCAAGCCCCTGGGCGGACCCGACGGCGGCAACGGCGGCCCCGGCGGCTCGGTGATCCTGCGCGTCGACCCTGACGTCACGACGCTCATCGACTACCACCACAGCGCCAAGCGGGTTGCCGGCCACGGTGGCCACGGCGCCGGAGACTTCCGCAACGGAGGCCACGGGCAGGATCTCGTCCTTCCGGTTCCGGATGGAACCGTGGTGACCACGGACGATGGCGAGGTCCTGGCGGACCTGGTCGGCGTGGGCACGGAGATGGTTGTCGCGGCCGGAGGTCGCGGGGGCCTGGGTAACGCAGCGCTCGCGTCCTCCAAGCGCAAGGCGCCCGGCTTCGCGCTCCTCGGCGAGCCCGGCGACGACCTGATGATCCGGCTCGAGCTCAAGGTCGTCGCCGACATCGGCCTCGTGGGCTTCCCCAGCGCCGGCAAGTCGAGCCTGATCGCGGCCATCTCGCGCGCCCGTCCCAAGATCGCCG
>JBQCDC010000295.1:0-9409 GCA_051961575.1 Marmoricola sp. | reverse complement strand
GGCGACCTGATGGTTGATGCCTATTGGTCCGCGAGCGCCCGCCAGGCCCTCGATGGCCAGACGGTGTATGCGACCCCAGAGGGTTCCATCCGTTGGGGTGACCAGTTGGCGCAGCCGGGTGTGCATCTGTACTCGGATCCGACCGGCAGCGCCTATCCCTCGCTGCGTGCGAACCCGTTCGTCGTCGAGTCTCGATC
This sequence comes from Marmoricola sp., assembly GCA_051961575.1. Classification (GTDB taxonomy): domain Bacteria; phylum Actinomycetota; class Actinomycetes; order Propionibacteriales; family Nocardioidaceae; genus Marmoricola. The sequence goes on along the minus strand of JBQCDC010000295.1, from coordinate 9,212 downwards.
CTCCGAGTCCGGCAGCGTCTACGACAACGGCCTCGGTCTCTCCCGGACCGAATGGCTGCGGGACGGACGACTCGAGTCACTGATCCAGACTCAGCACACCGCGACCCTCACGGACCGCTCCCCCACGTCCGGCATCGACAACCTCATCCTCGAGGTCGACTCGGCCCAGGGATCGCTCGACGACCTGGTCGCCGGTATGAGTGACGGTCTGCTCCTGACCTGCCTCTGGTACATCCGTGAGGTGGATCCGCAGACGTTGCTGCTCACCGGCGTCACGAGGGACGGCGTCTACAAGGTTGAGGGTGGCGAGATCGTTGGCGTGGTCAACAACTTCCGCTTCAACGAGAGCCCACTCGACCTGCTGAAGCGGTTCAGCGCAGCCTCGACCACCACGCCGGCCTTCGGCCGGGAGTGGGGTGAGGACTACTTCGCGCGGACGGCGATGCCGGCGCTGCGAGTTCCCGACTTCAACATGTCGTCGGTCTCGCAGGCGCTCTAGGTTTCGTGACGCCCGCTACGCGGGCTCCTCAACCTCCGCTAGTCCTCGTAGGCGTCCAGGGGTGGGCAGCTGCAGACCAGGTTCCGGTCGCCGAACGCACCGTCGATACGGCCGACGGGCGGCCAGTACTTGTCCGGGTCGAAGCCGTTCGGGAACACCGCGGTCGCGAGCGTCGCGGCGTCGTACATGCCGTTCACGCACGTCTCCGCCGTGTGGGGCGCGTTGTGCAACGGGGAGGTCTCGAGGTCCCACTCGCCGTTCTCCACGCGCGAGATCTCACCGCGGATCGCGATCATCGCCTCGATGAACCGGTCGATCTCGGCGAGGTCCTCGGACTCGGTCGGCTCGACCATGAGCGTGCCCGCAACCGGGAAACTCATCGTCGGGGCGTGGAAGCCGTAGTCGATGAGCCGCTTCGCCACGTCGTCGTCGCTCACGCCGCTGACCTTGGTGATCTCGCGGAGATCGAGGATGCACTCGTGGGCGACCAGACCCTCGTCGCTGCGATACAGCACCGGGAAGTGCTCCTCGAGCCGCTTGGCGATGTAGTTCGCCGAGAGCACCGCCACGCTGGTGGCATAGGTCAGGCCCTCCACGCCCATCGCGCGCACGTACGCCCACGAGATCGGCAGGATGCCCGCCGACCCGTAGGGCGCCGCGCTGATCGCTCCGATGCCCTCACGCATGTTCTGGATCGGGTGGTGCGGGTGGCTCGGCAGGTAGGGCGCCAGGTGCGACCGAACCGCCACCGGGCCGACACCCGGGCCACCGCCACCGTGCGGGATGCAGAACGTCTTGTGCAGGTTCAGGTGCGAGACGTCGCCACCGAACTCGCCCGGCTTCGCGTATCCCAGCAGTGCGTTGAAGTTCGCGCCGTCGATGTAGACCTGTCCGCCGTGCGAATGCACGATGTCGCAGAGGTCGCGAATGCCCTCCTCGTAGACACCGTGGGTCGACGGGTAGGTCGCCATGATGGCGGCCAGGTCCTGCGAGTGCTCGTCACACTTCGCGCGCAGGTCGTCGAGATCCACCGTGCCGTCGGCTGCGGACTTGACCACGACCACGCGCATGCCGGCCATCGCTGCGGAGGCCGCGTTGGTGCCGTGCGCCGATGCCGGCAGCAGGCAGACGGTGCGCTGATCGTCACCGTTAGCGAGGTGGTACGCGCGGATGGCCAACAGACCCGCCAGCTCCCCCTGTGAGCCGGCATTCGGCTGGATCGACACCCGCTCATAACCGGTGACGACGGCAAGCCAACCCTCGAGGTCCTCGACAAGCTTCTGGTAGCCGACAGCGTCCTCGGCCGGCGCGAACGGATGGAGATTCGCAAAGCCAGGAAGGCCGATCGGCTCCATCTCCACCGTGGCGTTGAGCTTCATCGTGCAGGAACCGAGCGGGATCATGCCGCGATCGAGCGCGTAGTCACGCGCGGAGAGCTTGCGCAGGTAGCGCAGCATCTGCGTCTCCGAGCGGTGGGTGTGGAAGACCGGGTGCTCGAGGAACGGCGTCGTCCGGCCGAGACCAGCCGGAGCGATCGGGCCGTACTGGAACCAGCCTTCGCGGACGCCGAAGGCGCGAAGAACGCCCTTGAGCACGTCGGCGTTGGCGGTTTCGCCGACACTGATGCCCACAAGGTCATCGTCGACGAGACGCAGGTGAAGTCCGCCCTCGTTGGCGCGCGCCACCACCTCGGCGGCCCGACCCGGAACTCGCGCGAGAACCGTGTCGAAGAAGTCGTCATGTACGACCTCGACACCACCCTCCCGCAGGCCCGCTGCGAGCGCCTTAGCTCGGCCATGAACGCCAGTCGCGATCTCCTTCAGACCGTCGGGACCGTGATAGACCGCGTACATGCCGGCCGTCACAGCCAGGAGCACCTGCGCCGTGCAGATGTTCGACGTCGCCTTGTCACGACGGATGTGCTGCTCACGCGTCTGCAGGGCGAGGCGGTAGGCCGGACGACCGGCCGAGTCCTTCGAGACTCCCACCAACCGTCCCGGCAGGTGACGCTCCAAGCCGGCACGCACCGACATGAAGCCTGCGTGCGGACCGCCGTAGAACAGCGGAACGCCGAAGCGCTGCGACGATCCGATCGCCACGTCAGCGCCCAACGTCCCGAGAGACTCCACGAGCGTCAGGGCCAACAGATCTGCCGCCACGACGGCCAGCGCGCCGCGCTCGTGGGTCGCCTCGATCACGGCGCGAGGGTCCCAGAGACGGCCCGAGGCGCCGGGGTACTGGATCAAGACGCCACACAGCTCGCCCTCGGGCAGCCCCTGGGTGAGATCGGCGACGACGACCTCGATCCGCATGGCCTCAGCGCGCGTCCGGACGACGTCGATCGTCTGCGGTAGAGCGTCCGCGTCTACGACGAAGGGTCCCGAGCTCTTCGGGTTGGCACGCCGGACCAACGTCATCGCCTCGGCGGCCGCGGTGCCCTCGTCGAGCAGCGAGGAGTTGGCGGTCGGGAGACCGGTGAGGTCGCTGACCACGGTCTGGAAGTTGAGCAGCGCCTCCAGGCGGCCCTGACTGATCTCGGGTTGGTACGGCGTGTAGGCGGTGTACCAGGACGGGTCCTCGAGCACGTTGCGCCGGATCACGCCCGGCGTGACAGTCGAGTGGTAACCCAGTCCGATCATCGACTCCAGCGGACGGTTCTCCCCCGCCAACTCCCGAAGCTCGGCCGCTGTCTCGGTCTCGGTGGCGGGAGCCGGGAGGTCGGTGGCGCTGAGGCTTGTCGCGATCGACTTCGGTACCGCCGTCGCCATCAGGGATTCGAGGCTGGCGTATCCGATGACACCCAGCATCTTCTCGATGTCCGCGTCACGAGGACCGACGTGGCGCTGAACGAAGGGAAGCGAAGAATCAGCCAAGAGAGGCTCCTCCAATGACGGCGTCGCCTCCCCCTCAGTCGGGCAGGGTGCCCTTCAGAGTTGCCTCACCCGATGGTCCTTGCGCCTGAGAGCTTGTCGGGGAGGAGTTGCCCCTTCGGCGCTCCGCACGCCCCTCATCAAAGCGGATGCGGGGCGCCGGAGACTCTCCCATGCGGGTTCGTCAGCAGGGAAAATCTATCAGCCGGCCGAGCGCGCACGGCGTCGCGCCGCGAGCTCGTCGCCTTCCACGCTCTGCGTGGCGACGTCGTCAGCGTCATTTGCGTGCGTGCGCTCGGCGGGCAGCTTCGCCAACGAGCCCTCGATCTCGCGCCAGACGCCGCCGATCGCGATGCCGAACACGCCCTGGCCGCCCTGCAACAGGTCGATGACCTCGTCGTTGCTGGTGCACTCGTAGACCGTCGCGCCGTCGCTCATCAGCGTGACGCGCGTCAGGTCGTCGGTACCGCGAGCGTGGAGGTGTGCGACCGCGGTACGGATCTGCTGGAGCGAGACGCCGGTGTCGAGCAGGCGCTTGATCACCTTGAGGACGAGGATGTCGCGGAAGCCGTAGAGGCGCTGGGTGCCGGATCCGGTGGCTCCCCGGACCGACGGCTGGATCAACCCGGTGCGCGTCCAGTAGTCCAGTTGGCGGTAGGTGATGCCGGCGGCTGCGCAAGCGGTCGGGCCGCGGTAACCAAGGTCGTCGGGCAGCACTGCGAGGTCGTCGTTGAAGAGGAGCCCCTGCTCGTCGGCCGCCTCGGCAGCCTCGATGAGTGCACGCTCGTCGGCGTGCGATGCGACGCCGTCCATCGTGTTGTCCGACATGGTGGAAACCTCCGAAGTCAACTCCGTTAACCGTAACCCCGGGAAAGTCCTGGCGGAAGCAGGTGAGTTACAACGAAGACATTTGAAACACTAAACGCGACCTTTAAGGTTGGTCAAAGACCGCTACCGGCGTGTCGCCGTAACCTTAAAGTTCATCTTCAAGGTTGAGCGTCAGCCCTGCTCGAAGTCCTCGGGAGTGACCTGATCCAGGAACTCGCGAAACTCCTCGACCGCCGCGTCCTCCTGCGAGATGCCCAAGCCGGAGTCGTCCCCGTCCGTCGGGGTCAGGCCCTCGACGCCCGCCTCGTCCAGAACGGCGTCGTCGCAGAGGATTGGGCAGCCGACGCGAATCGCCAGGGCGACGGCGTCCGACGGCCGCGCTGAGACCGTGATCCCGTCGGACATCTCGAGCTCCGCGTAGAACACACCCTCGTCGAGACCGGTGATCGCCACCGCCGTCAGCGCATGCCCGCTGGCCTCGATGACGCTCGCCAGCAGATCGTGGGTCAGCGGCCGCTGCGGCTCGAGGCCCTGCTGAACGACTGCGATGGCGGTCGCCTCGACAGCGCCGATCCAGATCGGGAGCACGCGGGAGCCGTCGGTCTCCTTGAGGATGAGCACAGGAGTGTTCGCGGGCATCTCGACCCGCAGTCCCACCAACTCAAGCTCGCGCACGCAACCAGCCTAGTCCCGAGGTTGAGGGGGCCGGATTGGATTGGGTCGGGTGTCAGCGAAGAGCACGAAGGCCCACGCGCACCAACGTCGAGTGCAACCGAACCGACAGAGCGGCAACCTCGTCCATCGCCTGGGCGGCTCGACCCTCGGCGCCCTCTTCGCGACTGCGACGCAGCGGCACCACCACCTGCTCGACCAGGCCGACCTCACGGTCAGCGGCGGTGCGGAAGGCACGAAGGTGGCGGGGCTCGACACCGAACTGAGCCAGCTCGGCTGCTGCGCTCGCGATGGCGACCGCATCGGAGTCGTAGTGACGTGCACCAGGGCGCATCCGCACCAGACCGAACTCCTCGAGCTGGTCGAGGAAGTCAGCGGTGATCTTGGCACTCTTGATCAGCTCGAGTCGTGAGACCCGGACGTCGTGCGGCTCGGCGCTGTAGGCCGCGGCTTGCGGTGTGCCGTCCTTGCCGACCGGAACGCGCGGCTGCAGGCCGCCGAGTGCCGGCGGCTCCAACCCGCGATCGCTCGCGTCGAGGTGCTCTCCGATCACCTTCAGCGGCAGGAACTGCCGTTGTGCCGCAAGGATGTAGCGCAGCCGCTCCATGTCACGCTCGGAGTACTTGCGGTAGCCGGCCGGCGTCCGCTCGGGCGTGATCAGCCCCTCGCTCTCCAGGAAGCGGAGCTTCGACTCCTTGACGTCCGCATCCGGGAACTCGACCTTGAGCTCGGCCACCACCTGGCCGATGTTCATGCGCCTTGCGGCGCTTGCACTCACCTCAGTGCTCCGTGGCCGGGTAGTAGGTCAACCGGAACTTCCCGACCCGGACCTCGTCGCCGGAGTTCATCTCGGCGTCGTCGATGCGGTCCCGGTTCAGGTAGGTGCCGTTGAGGCTCCCGACGTCGTGGACGCTGTAGTCGCGCCCGCCGTGGGCATCCCGGCGGAACTCCACATGCCTGCGCGACACCGTGATGTCGTCCAGGAAGATGTCGCTGTCCGGGTGCCGACCGACCGTCACCAGATCGGTGTCGAGCAAGTAGCGACTGCCGACTCCGGGACCACGCAGCACCACCAGCAGGGCACTGCCTGCCGGCAACGCCGCGATGGCCGCCGCGTCGCTGTCGTTCAGTGCCGACGGGTCGTCGAGATCCGGCGCGAGACCGATCGTCGCGGTCTCCGTGCTCTCCGTGAACGACCGCAGCCGGTGCCCGCACTGACCGCAGAAGTTTGCGGTCTCAGGATTAGGAGTGCCGCACTGTTCGCAGCGCACCATGCGAGATCACCTTCAACCCGAACTAGAACGTGATGGTTGATCCCAACCTATCAGGACTCAGTTGCCTCGCCGTAAGCCGCGGCGTCGAGGAGGTCATCCAATTCCGAGGTGTTCGAGGGAACGACCTCGAAGAGCCAGCCGGCACCGTACGGGTCCGAGTTCACGAGCTCGGGGGCACTGTCCAGAGCTTCGTTGCGCGCCACGACCTCACCAGTCAGTGGGGCGTAGACGTCGCTCACCGACTTGGTGGACTCGAGCTCTCCCACGGGCTCACCGGCCGTGACCGGCAGACCGACCTCGGGAAGCTGGACGTAGACGATGTCGCCGAGCGCGTCCTGCGCGAAGTCCGTGATCCCGATGCGCACCGACCCCTCGGTCTCGCCCGGCTCGCGAACCCACTCGTGCTCTGCGGTGTACCGGAGGTCGTCGGGAATCATGGTCAATCTCCTTGGTTGTACGCGGGTTCTGAAGCCAACGGGAAAAATCGAGAGCAGCCTACGACGTGGGTGACACGTGCGCGTACTGCGGCTGGCCACCAGATCGAAGCACGGTGATCTGCACCGATTTCATCTCGGTGACGGTGGTCGTGCCGTCGTCCAGCGCGACCTCGTCCTTGAACCCTCCGGGGAAGCTCAGGGCCGCGCTGAGTGTGGCCGGATTGCCGATGACGTCCAGGGTGTACGGAGCGGTGAGGAGACGGCCGTCGACGACGATGCCGCCGTTTCCTGTCTTGAAGGACGTCTTTGCGACCACGCGCACCTGCCCGTTGAGCTGGATCGCCTCGGCACCGGCATCGCGAAGCTCTTCGATGCCATCGAGAAGGTGGAAGACCTTGTAGTTGCCCTTCGGGTCGTGCACGACGATCCGAAGGCCCGGCCCGACCGCCGGAAGGGTTCCGGCCAGGATGCCGAGGGTGTTCAGTTCGGCACGAGCATGCTGGAGAGCGACCGCTCCACGGTCCGAGCTGTCCTGCAGGCTCCGACGCGTACGTTCAAGCTCCGCAAGCTGCGCCTGGGCATGCGTGCTCGCCGCCGACAGGCCGTTGAGGGCCTCCACCAGATCCGCTTGGGGTAGTCCGGAATAGGCGTCGGCGCTGCCATACAGACGCATCTGCGTGACACCGGTGAAGCCCAGCGCAGCAAGGAGAACCGCGACCGCGACCTGGCCCTTGCCGGGCTTGATCAGAGCGCGGACCAGCCGCTGTGCCGCGGTTTGGGAGCGGTCCCGCGCCGCGACGACGGTCTCGTCAGGAGTCTGATCAGGCATGGAACAGGTGCCTTCGGATGGACGCCACGTTCGCGAAGATTCGGATGCCCAGGACCACGATGACGGCCGTGGTCAGCTGCGCGCCGACGCCGAGCTTGTCGCCGATGTAGACGATCAGGGACGCGATGATCACGTTGCTCACGAACGAGATGGCGAACACCTTGTCCGAGAAGACACCGTCGAGGAAGGCGCGCAACGCACCGAACACGGCATCCATCGCCGCCACCACGGCGATAGGCAGGTAGGGGTCCATCCACAACGGCACGTTCGGCTTGAAGAGCAGACCGAGCACGATTCCGACCACGAGTCCTAGGACGCCGATCATGGTGCAGAACCTCCCGAGATTCCCGATTCGACCAACACCTTCGCGAATCGAAGGGTCGGCAACGTCGCTGCCCCCAGATTCAACTCCGACTTGGTGGTGATGGTGAACACCATGCCGAGTTGTTGCTGAAGATCCAACCACGCCGCGCCACTATCGGTCTGCGCGAACTGGGCCGGGATCGTGGCGGGGTTGCCGATCGCGTCGACCACATAGGGCGGGGTCAGCGACTGATAGTTCACGGTGATCGCGGCGCCTGCCGTGCGGATAGCCGTGAGGCTGGTGATGCGCTGCCCGTTGACCGAGATCGCCTCCGCGCCGACCTGCCACAGACCGTTGACGAGCTCCTGCAGGTCGCGGTCCTGCACGACGCCTCTCGGGCCAGCGCTCTGCGGGGCGTTGTCAACGACCACCTCGACACCGGGCCCGGACACCGCGGAGATTCCGGACTCCGTGCCCCACCGACCCAGTCGGCTTCGCGTACTGCCCGACAGCTGCTGGTTGCTCGACAGTCCGGACTCGAGGCTGTTGATCTCCGACTGCTCCGCCTTGATCGCGGCGTTGGTCTCGTTCAACGCCGTCTTGCGCTGCGTGAGCTGTCGGATGAGATCGCGACGCTGTTGGGCATCGGCCGTCGAGTTCGCCGCCGTCCGGGACGCCGCGATCAGAACCAGTGCACTCAGGACGATCATGGCGATCAGGAGCCAGACGGGCTTCGGTCCCGCCCGGTTCTCCTCATGCGCCTCGCCGTACTCGTCGTTGAGGGTTGCGGCGTCGAGGAAGGGAAAGAGGCCCAGCGCGGCGAAGGCCCGGTGCTCGGGGCTCTCCGTCGCTGTGACGCTTCCGGGTGTCGTCATGACGCGAAGGCATCCCGCTTCGGCTCGGACTCTCGCAGCAGCCGGCGCACCTGGAGCGCGTAGATGACACCGGCGCACCAGTACAAGCCGATCCCCCACACCGCGAACGCCCACCCGAGCACCTCGGCGACCGTCGAGACGTTTCCATGACCCCGCGCGATGAACAGGAGCGGGAAGGCGTACAGCAGGCAGAAGGTGGCAGCCTTCCCGAGATAGTGCACGGGCAGTGCGCTGTACCCACGAGATCGGAGGAACGGCACCAGCGCCCACAGCAGCACGTCACGCAAGGGCAGCACGATCACCATCCACCACGGCACGAAATCGCGCCAGGCGAGACCCACCACGACCGCCAGGATGTAGAGCCGATCCGCCACCGGGTCGAGGATCGAGCCGAGGGTCGAGATCTGCCCGAGCCTGCGCGCGAGGAAGCCGTCGGCCCAATCCGTGATGCCCGAGGCCATCAGCAGCAGCAACGCGAGCACGTCCGCATGCAGGCCGATCACCAGCCAGACGAAGACCGGAACGCCCAACAATCGCAGAGCGCTGATCGCGTTCGGGATGGTGAAGACCGCAGAGGACGGGCTTGCCGGCGCGGTCGAACTCACAACGCTGAACCCTACCGGC
>JBQCDC010000294.1:0-2030 GCA_051961575.1 Marmoricola sp. | reverse complement strand
CTCGCCGTAGCGCAGAGCGATCAACGGCGCGACAGCGATGGCGCCGTTGTCGAGGATGTGGAAGTTGATCTTGAACAGCGGCGAGATGATCAGGTAGATGGCGATGGTCTCGCCGAGCGCGCGGCCGAGACCGAGCATGATGCCGCCGATGATCCCGCCCTTGCCGAAGGGAATGACCACGGTCCGGATCACGCCCCAGCGAGTGGCCCCCAGCGCATCGGCACCCTCACGCTCGCCCTGCGGAGCTCGCGAGAACGACTCGACCATCATCGAGGTCTGGATCGGGATGATCATCATGCCGACGACCAATCCGGCGATGAACGTCGACGACGTGTAGAGGGCGAAGTTCGGCAGCGGATTGGACGGATCGGCGCCGTCGACCTTGAAGAGCGGGATCCAGCCGAAGTACGTCGACAGCCATAGGGAGAAGTCACGGACGTGGTTCTGCAGGAAGCCCAGGCCCCAGAGCCCGTAGACCACCGACGGCACCGCGGCCATCAGGTCGACGGCCGTCCTCATCACGCGCTTGAGCCGTAGGGGCGCGATCTCGGTGATGAACAGGGCCGCGCCGAACGACAGCGGCACCGCGACAACCAAGGCGACCAGCGCGATCAGAACGGTGCCGACCAGCACGGCGGCAATGCCGAAGTGGTTGGTCTCCGGCGACCACTCCTGGATGGTCAGGAACTTGCCGATGCCTTCGGACGAGATCGCCCTCAGCGCGCGTGCAGTCAGGAATCCGCCGACCAACGCCATGATGATCAGCACGAACGTGCCGGCGCCACGTGTGGTGTTGCGGAAGATCAGGTCCGTCACCGAGTAACGCGTGGTCAGCTCACGCGGGTTCTCGCTGTCCCCCGAGTAGACGGGGGCTTCGGCTTCGATGGTCGTCATGCGAGCTTCACCCTCCAGCCGAGGCGCATCAGCGGGCCGGCGACTCCGGCAAGTAGCGCGATGGCCAAGCCGATCGGCAACGTGATCCACGCCCAGCTCTGGTCCTGCGGCTTCAGGGCCACCGTCTGGATGGACGTGGTCGTCGTCGTGGTCGAACCGGTCGGATGCTTGCCGGCGCCGGGAGAGCTGCCACCGTTCGGGACACTCGAGCCGCCTCCGCCGGCACCGGTGCCACCCACAGAGCCGTTACCGGCAAGGCCACCGGTTCCGGGAGGCGTGACCTTCGGTACCGCCGCGCACAATTGGGCGATCCCCTTGGTCGCCAGCGCTCGCAGGTTGTCGGTCAACGGTGCATAGCCCGGCGGAAGCGAGCCGACGGCGTATCCGGGCCGCTGGCCCTGATTGACCACGTACTCGAAGGCGTTGGCATAGCTGCGACGCTCCGCCACGTCCAAGGACGGCGCGACGATTCCGTACACCGGCATCGTGAGCGGATAGGCGCCACCGGCGTAGTCCGGCGTCGACGCCGGCCCCAGGAATCCACCAGCGCCGGCGGAGACAAACCGCGCCGAGGACTTGCGCAGCGAACCGGCGTCCGCGCCGACACAGTGCGTGCCGTCGCTGTCGCAGAGATTCGCGGTGGCGAGTTGGAAGCGCGCAGCCGTGCCCGCATCCGTGATCGCCATCAAGCCGAGGCTTCCGGTTGGCTGCCGGATCTTAAGGTCGTTCCACTTGCCCGGCGGCGGGCCGCAGGTGGCGATGTCGTAGATGGTCGGGTCGCACCAGTTGCTGTTCTGCGGCAGGTAGCCGATCGCCACGTCGCGGCCGCCGTCGGTCATCGAGGTGACCGTCGGCAGCCAGTCGACAACGGTCAGCGGAAGCTCGTTGGTGCCGGGCGCCTGGTAGGTCTGCCAGGTCGGCTCGGGATACGGCGAACCATCCGGCGGATAGGTCAGGGGCTGGTCCACGTAGTTCGTCGAGACCGTCGTCGAGTCGCGAGCGGCCTTGTTCGCTGCGGCAAGGGTGGCCGCCTGACCCTGGCAACCCTCGTAGGTCCGCGTCGAGTAGAACGGGTCGATGACGTGACCCCACGGGTCGGGGCAGCCGTTGAGGAACGCTCGTGCCTGCGGGTCGGC
>JBQCDC010000293.1:0-5771 GCA_051961575.1 Marmoricola sp. | reverse complement strand
CGCGCATCCGCGTACCGCTGGATTCACGCTGCTGCTGGTCGATGTGAGGGAGGCGCTGGCTGCGGGAACCCTCACGTACACGCCGATTCCCAAGATGGGCAGCAACATCCTCTACTCGAGCCAGGTGTTCTTCGACGACGTTCGGGTGCCTGCTGCCAACGTGATCGGCGAGGTGGACCAGGGCTTCGCGGTGCTGTGGGACGTACTGAACCCCGAGCGCATCCTGGCCGCGGCCGGTGGAGTCGGCGCAGCCGAGGCCTCGCTGCGGGTCGCCTGCGACTACGCCCGCGAGCGTGTTGTCTTCGGACGGCCGATCGGCTCCAACCAGGCTCTCCAGTTTCCGCTGGCGCAGATCAAGGCGAAGGCCGAGCTCGGCCGACTGATGACCTACCAAGCCGCCTGGCTCTTCGACCAGGGTCGGCCCTGCGGCAACGAGGCGAACGTCGCCAAGCTCACCGGCGCTCAGGTCGGCTGGGAGGCGGCCAACCAGGCGTTCCAGACCCTCGGCGGCATGGCGTACAGCAAGGAGTACCCCGTCGAGCGCCTCTTCCGGGACGCCCGGATCGCGAAGAACATCCCGGTCGCCGAAGAACTCGTCCTCGCTCACATCGGCACCGCGATGTTGGGCCTTCCCAAGTCGTACTGAAAGGCATCCCATGACTGACGTCCTCGCCGAGCGCGCCAAGATCGAAGAGCGCATCGCAGGCAAGACGCTCCTGACCGCATTCGCCGACACCGTCGAGCGGATGGGCGACCAGCCCGCCTACTCCGACCAGAACGTCGGCGAGGGTTGGCGCACGCTGACGTGGAACGAGATGCGCGAGTCCGCGCTCGACCTCGCCGCCGCCCTGATCGACGTTGGAGTCGAGCCCGGCGACCGGGTCTGCATCATGGCCTCGAACCGCATCGAGCACGTGCTCGCCGACCTCGGCACGCTGCACGCGGGCGCGATCCCCGTGTCGATCTACGGAACCCTCTCGCCCGATCAGGTCGCTTGGTATGCGCGGGCAGCAGCGCCGCGGGTGGTGATCCTCGAGGGCGCGGACCAGATCGCGCGGTGGGAGAAGGCGCTGAGCAACCCGGAGATCACGGCCGATATCAAGGCAGTCGTGGTGATCGCCCCGGAGGTTGAGGAGCCCGAAGGGCGTCACGAAACCGAGCCGTGGTCAACCTTCATCGCCGCCGGTGCCGCAAAGCGACGTGACCTGGCCGACGTTGTCGACGCCCGCATCAAGGGCGTGCAGCCCAACGACCCCGTCACGATCCTCTTCACCTCAGGCACCACCGGCGACCCCAAGGGCGTGCTGCTCACCCACACCAACGTGCTCTACGAGACCTTCGCCTCCATCGAGGCCGCCGGTCTCGACGAGCCGGGCATCACCGTGTCGTACCTGCCGTTCGCGCACATCGCCGAGCGTGTGCTCGGCCTCTACGTGCCGCAGATCCAGGGCGGCCACGTTCACCTGATCGCCGACCCTGCCGCGCTGGTCGCCGCGTTGCCTCAGGTCCGACCGACAAGGTTCTTCGGAGTCCCGCGGGTCTGGGAGAAGATCATGACCGGCATCTCGGCGCTCCTCGCAGCCGAGCCCGACGAGGCCAAGAAGGCCGGCGTCGCCGCCGCGATGGCGGTCGGTCGTGAGTATGTGGAGGCGCAGCAGGCGGGCGGCCAACCGTCACCTGAGTTGGCGGCCCGCTTCGCCCAGATGGACGAGCTGGTGCTCGCGCCGATGCGCGCCATGCTCGGACTCGACCGAGCCGAGTGGACGGTGAGCGCGGCCGCGCCGATGCCGCCCGAGGTCGCGCACTTCTTCGCCGGCTTGGGCTTCCGCATGCTCGACGTCTACGGCATGAGCGAGACGACTGCCGCAGTGGCCGCCGGACGCCACTCGGCCTTCCGGCTCGGGACCGCCGGGGTTCCGCTGCCGGGCATCGAGATGCGCCTCGCCGACGACGGCGAGATCCTCGCGCGCGGACCGGTCGTCACCCCCGGCTACTTCAACAACCCGACCGCGACTGCCGACCTGGTCGACGCGGACGGTTGGGTGCACACCGGTGACATCGGCACGGTCGATGAGGACGGCTACTTCCGAGTGGTGGATCGCAAGAAGGAACTGCTGATCACCTCCTCGGGCAAGAACATCGCGCCTTCGCACCTGGAGAACCTGCTCAAGGAGAGCCCGCTGATCGGACATGCGATGGCGGTGGGCGACGGCAGGTCCTATGTGGTCGCTCTGCTGACCCTCGACCCCGAGATCGCGCCGCTGATCGCCGCTCGCGCCGGCATCGATGCCGCGGACCTCAAGGCACTCGCCGACCACCCGATCATCGTCGAGCAGGTGGCGGCGGCGGTGGCGAGGGCCAACGACCGCCTCGCGCGGCCCGAGCAGATCAAGCGCTTCAAGCTGTTGCCCGATGAGTGGACGCCGGAGTCCGAGGAGCTCACCCCGACGCTGAAGTTGAAGCGGCGGGTCGTCCTACAGCAGTACGCGGGTGAGATCGAGCAGCTCTACGCCGACTGAGTCAGCGCTTCTCCCACAGGCCGCGCACGTAGGCGGCTTGGCCGGTGTGTGCGTGCACCTCGCCGACGACGCTCACCAGGCGCGCGCCGAGCGTGACCGGCGGATCCCACCGGGTGTCGACGATCCGGTCGAGGTCGTGCGGGGAGAGTGGGGCGACGTAGGCGAGCGACCGCTCGGCCACGTCGGCGTAGTAGTCGGCCAGCAGCTTCGCGCTGACCCCGCGGAACTGGCCGACCTCCTCGGTCGTGTGGCCCCATCCGTGTGCTTCGGGCGGAAACGGCAGATCGAACCTTTCCTCCCAGCCGTTCTCCAGCCAGGCCTGCGGCTCGCCGGCGACGTCGGCGATGTGGTCATCCTGGACGCGGGCGAGGTGCCACACGATCCAGCCGATGGGGTTCGCGTCGGGTGCCGGCCGCCAGGTCAGGGCGGTCTCGTTGAGGCCGCCGACGATGCTCGGGATTTCGTCACGCACTCGGCCGAGGGCATCGGTCAGTAGTTCAGAGACGTCCATGGGTTCAGCCTCACATTGGCGTCAAGGGTGGAGTCGAGATCGCTCCGAGATCGCGCACCTAGGCCCCACCCGCGATGATTGCCCCCGTGCACCTCGTCGTCGGCCTCGTCTGCATCGCTGTCACCGTTGTCGTCGTAGCGGGACTCTGCAAGCGCCTCGGTCTGCCTGCGCCTCTGGTGATGATCGTCGTCGGGATGATCGGGTCCTACCTCTCGTTCATTCCCGACGTGCACCTCAACCCCGAGGTCGTCCTTCTGGGCATCCTGCCTCCGCTCCTCTATGACGCCGCACTGCACACCTCCTTGGTCGACTTCAACGCCAACCGCCGCTCGATCCTCCTGCTCAGCGTCGGTCTGGTGGCCGCAACGACCTGCGTGACCGGCGTCGTGGTGCATGCGGTGATTCCCTCGATCGGATGGTGGGCCTCATTCGCGATCGGCGCCGTGGTGGCGCCGCCCGACGCGGTTGCCGCCTCGGCCATCGGTCGCCGGATCGGATTGCCGCGCAAGCTCGTCACTGTCCTCGAGGGGGAGTCCCTGCTCAACGACGCCACCGCTCTGGTGGCGCTGCAGACGGCGATCGCGGCCACCGTCAGCTGGCAGCACCTCACCCTCGATTTCGCGCGTGCGTCCGTCGGGGGTGTCGCGGTCGGCCTGGTGATGTTCATGCTGGTCGGATTCGTGCGCAAGCAGATCACCGACTCGGTCATCGACAACACGCTCTCGTTCGTCACTCCGTTCGCCGCCTACATCGCCGGCGAAGAGCTCAAGGTGTCCGGCGTGCTGGCCGTGGTCGTCGCGGGCCTGCTCCTCGGACACAAGGCTCCGATCCTCATGACCGCGCAGTCGCGCATCTCCGAGCGGCTGACCTGGCACACGATCGCCTTCCTTCTCGAGAACGCCGTGTTCCTCTTGATCGGGCTGCAGGCGCGGTCGATCGTGTCGGCGGCCGGCCACAGCAACCTGGGCTGGTCGGTGATCATCGGCGTCTGCGCGGCCACGCTCGGGACGGTGATCGTCGTCCGATTCATCTGGGTCTTCACCGTCGGATACGCGTTGGTCAGGCAGCCGGACGGCACCCGCAAGGCGATCAGCTACCCGATCCTGCTCGGCTGGGCCGGCATGCGCGGCGTGGTCACCCTGGCTGCCGCCTTCGTCATCCCGACTAACGCTCCGCACCGCGACGTGCTGCTGCTCATCGCGTTCAGCGTGGTCGCGGGAACCCTGTTCATCCAGGGCCTGACGCTTCCCAGCCTGGCGCGCGCCCTGAAGGCGCCGGCTCCCGATCCGGTCTCCGACGCCCTCGCCCGCGCCAACCTGCTGCACCAGGCCAGCCAGGCCGGGCTCGCCCGTCTCGACGGTTTCGAGGACGACCCGTACGACGTGGCACAGGTGCTCCGCGACCGTGTGGAACGTCGCGACTTCGCCGCCTGGGAGCAGGTGAACATCACCGACGACCTCACGCCGAGTGAGATCTACGCGTTGCGCCGCCGAGGCATGATCGAGGCGGAACGCACGCGGGTGCTCGAGATTCGCGACACCGGCAAGGTTCCGCACGAGGTCGTCTCGCAGGTGCTGGCGATGCTCGACGTGGAGGAGTCGATGCTCGACTACAGCGACCGTGACCGCGAGCGGGTGCGCTCGGCCCAGCTGCAGACACCCACCGGCGGGTGCGAGGACCTGCGCGTGTGCTGGGATCCGCCGATGCCCCACACCGCAGGCCAATGCGATGAGTGCGTGGCGCTCGGAGTGACCTGGGTGCACCTACGTATGTGTCTCGAGTGTGGCAACGTCGCATGCTGCGACTCATCACCCCTGCGACACGCCACGGCGCACTTCCACGAGACCGGGCACCCCGTGATGCGCTCAGCGGAGCCGGACGAGGAGTGGCGTTGGTGCTTCGTGCACCAGCTGACCGGCTAAGAAGGAGTCCTAGAGGTCTTCACCGCTGGCCAGCCGCACAACCTCCTGGCCGTGGGGCTCGATGAATCGCTGGAGGTGGGCCAAGGTGATCCCGAGGCCTGCCTCGCTGTAGACGGCCTCGTGAATCGGCACGTTGCGCGGCGCGCCGACGGCGATCGCGTAGTCGATGCACTCGGATGCCTTGAGCCAGGGAGCGCTCACCGGCAGCAGCAGCAGGTCGATGGGCGTGGTCGGAATCGTGAGCGAATCGCCGGGGTGGAACACCTTGGTGCCGCCGACGTCGAGCAGGAACCCGCTGTTGTCGTAGTGCGGAAGGTCCCGGTAGATCACGGCGTGTTTCTCACCGACCAGCTCGGTCGGCACTCCGATCTCGGGCCGCCCGCCGGGGGAGTGCACCAACGTCCGCTCGCCGATGTCGGGCGGAAGCTGTGCGGCGACGGCGCCGATCGTCTCTACCACCGCGTCGGTCCGACGCAGGCGCTCGGCCTCCCAGTGATCCACGTGCTCGTGCGTCACCAGCACTGCCGTGGCGCCGTCGACGGCCTCCGGCTCGCTGAAGACGCCGGGGTCGATCACGATCACCTGACCCTCGTGCTCGATCCGTACGCAGGCATGTCCGAACTTGGTGAGCCGCATGCCTTCACGGTAGCGAGCCGCCTACAGGGTCAGGAAGGTCACCGACCCGCCGGCCATGAGCACGATCCGGCCATCGGGTAGTTCCATGGTGCGCACGGTGCCGGGGTCGGTCGCCGGGACGGTGATCAGCTTCTTGGTCAGCGCTCGATCCCAGATCGAGAACTGTCCGAGGACGATCGAGCC
>JBQCDC010000292.1:0-2220 GCA_051961575.1 Marmoricola sp. | reverse complement strand
TGAGGCCGGGGTGGATGTCACCGCCGCGCGAACCGTGGTGGGCGTGGCAGGAACCGTCACGACGATCGCCGCCGGTGCGCTCGACCTCGAGGCCTACGACCGTGACGCTCTCCATCACGCGGACCTGCCGGTTGAGCGGGTCCGGAAGACGATCGCGGGCCTGATCGCGATGTCGAGTGATGAACGCCGCGCGCTGGGGTACATGCACCCTGGACGAGCGGATGTGATCGGCGCCGGCGCTGTGATTTTGGATGTCTTGCTCCGCCGCACGCGCGTCGGCTCGGTTTTGGTCTCTGAACACGACATCCTCGATGGGATCGCACTTTCATGCGCGACGCACAACCGATGACCACTACCTAACGGGGCCGGTCAGGGAGGACCACATGAGGTTTCGCAATCGCAAGAACGACGATTCGACGCCCGAGGCCTCGGAGGTTGAGAAGTCTTCGGAGGTTGAGGAGGCGCAAAGCGCCGTCACGAAACCGGAGAGCCCGGAGCCCGACCCCGACTCCCAGCACATCATCGTCACCGACGAGACCGAGATCGTCCCGACCGTCAGCTTCCTCGACCGTCCCGAGGGGGAGGAGCACGAGCGCCTTCCGCGTCGCTCCGGTGTCAGCATCTTGCGCAAGACGGCGGCCGAGTTCCTTGACGACCAGGGCACGGATCTCGCCGCCGGCCTGACCTACTACGGCATCCTCGCGATCTTCCCGGCCGCATTGGCCGTCTTCTCCACGCTCGGCCTGTTCGGTCAGGGGGAGAAGGGCGTGAACTTCGTCCTCGACGTGCTGCGGCCGCTGGTCTCCGCCGACTTCATCAACAACATCCGGACGCCCCTGCACTCGCTGGCCCACTCGGACGCGGCCGGGGTCACCTTCGCCGTCGGTCTGGTCGCCGCGCTGTGGTCCGCCTCTGCCTATGTCGGTGCCTTCGGGCGCGCGATGAACCGCGTCTACGAGGTCGACGAGGGTCGTCCGTGGTGGCGCCTGCGTCCGATGAACTTCCTCGTCACCATCCTCACGACGGCGATGTGTACTGCAGGCCTCCTGATCATGGTGGTCAGCGGTTCGGTCGCCCGCTCGCTGGGCAAGCGGATGGGCGTGGGTCATCAGGCCGTGCAGATCTGGGACATCGCCAAGTGGCCGGTGCTCCTCATCCTCGTCATCGCGGTGATCGCGCTGCTGTACCACCTGACCCCGAACATCCGGCAGGGTCGGCCGCGCTTCCTGTCCATCGGCGCGTCCGTGGCCATCCTGGTCTGGCTCATCGCTTCGGCCGGCCTGGGTTTCTATGTCGTCAACGTGCACAGCTACGACCGCACCTACGGCTCGCTGGCTGGCATCATCCTGACCCTGGTCTGGCTCTGGATCACCAACGTGGCCTTGATCTTCGGTGCCGAGTTGGACTCCGAGCTCGAGCGCGCGCGTCAGCTGCACCGCGGCATCGCGGCCGAGGAGCGACTCCAGCTGGTGCCGCGCAGTGAGCGTCGCTCGGAGTGGGTCTCGCGGCGTCGTGCGAAGGACGCGGCCAAGGCGCGCGCGGTCCGCGAGGCCCGGATGGGCGCCGGCGATCCTGAGGACCGACCCTTCTGACCCGTTGCGCTGACGGCTCGGCGCAGCGGGCTATCGTCGAGACGTGACCGACGCTCCGGACTGGTTCGCCCAGGCGACCTTTCACTGGAACGACTGGTCGCTCGCGGATCTGCTCGCCGCCAAGCAGGCGGGCGGGCACTCGGTCAGTCTGGTCGTGCCGGCACGCAACGAGGCCGCGACCGTCGGCGATGTGGTGTCGCGCGTGCGCACCACCCTCGTGGACACTGCGCAGCTCATCGACGAGATCGTCGTCATCGATTCCGATTCGACCGACGACACCTTCGAGGTCGCGGCGGACGCTGGGGCGGTCGTGCATCGATCGGCGGAGATTCGCTCGGACCTCGGCTCGCATCCTGGCAAGGGCGAGGCGATGTGGAAGTCGCTGTTCGTCACGCGGGGCGACCTGATCGTGTTCATGGATGCGGACCTCACCGATTGGGACACGCACTTCGTTCCCGGACTCCTCGGGCCGCTCCTCACCTCATCGGCCTCGCTGGTCAAGGGCTTCTACGAGCGGCCGTTCGTCGGAGGAGCGGTCGAGATGCCTTATGAGGGCGGCCGCGTCACCGAACTCGTCGCGCGTCCCCTGATCGCGCTGCACTTCCCCGAGTTGGCGGGGCTGGTTCAA
>JBQCDC010000291.1:0-4970 GCA_051961575.1 Marmoricola sp. | reverse complement strand
CGTTCGGTGGCGTTCTTGTGCACGTTCGAGTAGAGGTCGGGGAAGGGCGCGAACGCCAGCGACAGGCGCTCGATGCCGTTCTTGCGCGCCCAGTCGACGGCCTCGGCGATCAGTCGTTCGTCGAGGCCGTTCGGGGAATCGTTGACGCGCACGGGCACGTCCAGCGAAAGGTCGGCGGGGCCGGCCCGCCGGTAACGGTGCGACCCCAGGATCCGCCCCGCCGTGTCACGAGCGACGACCACGAGCGACTCCGGCTGGGACCCGTCGAAGGCATGGCCGAGGATCATCGAGAAGCCGCGCTCGGTGTCGCGCCCGGTCTCGGAGACGATGGTGCGCAGGGCCATGAGCACCTCGGCCGGAACGTTGGCCTCGAGATAGGTCTCCACCGTGACGCCCGAGTTCTTGGTGCGCTGGATCGCCTGCCGAACGTTGCGGAACTTCCGCCCGACGAGGTTGAACTGCTCGGGCCGAACCACCACGTCGCGCCCGATCGGCACTGACGCCAGCCCGAACCGCACCCACAGCTCTCGGGCCTCCTCGCCAGCAGCCAGGACCGCGATGCGCTTCCGCTTGGTCTTCATCAGAGCGACGAACTCGTCCACGCAGGCCGCCCAAGAACTCCGATCGCCCACCGGGTCGCCACCGACCACAGCCACTCCGAAGCGAACGCGATAGCCGATCACCGCAAGACCGTCCGGCGAGAAGACGTACTCCTTGCCGGGACGCAGAACGAAGGGAGCGAGGGGGTCGTCACTACTGATGCTGACCAGCTTGCTCAGCCGGTCGTCGACCCCCGTGGACGGTGCACTCACCTGATGATCCTCGCAGACGTCACGCTTCAAGCACGACAGGAATAATCATGGGCCGCCGCCGGTGTGTCGTTCCGACCCAACGTCCGATCACGCGTCGGATCGTCTGCTGAAGCTGGTAGGTGTCGTCGACGCCCTCGGCGACGGCCTTGTTGATGGCGTCGATGATCGGCTGGCGAATGTCCTCGAACGTACCCTCGTCCTCCGCGAATCCGCGTGCCTGGATCTCGGGGCCGCTGACCACCTTGCCGGTCTGGGAGTCGACCACGACGATGACTGAGACGAAGCCCTCTTCGCCGAGAATGCGGCGGTCCTTCAACGAGGACTCGGTGATGTCGCCCACCGAGGACCCGTCGACGAAGACGTAGCCGCAGTCGACCTTGCCGACGATCCGCGCATGGCCCTCGACGAGGTCCACGACGACACCGTCCTCGGCGATCACCACGTGATCGGCCGGCACTCCGGTGGCGATGGCGAGCTGCGCGTTGGCGTGCATGTGGCGATCTTCGCCGTGCACCGGCATCACGTTGCGGGGTTGCACGATGTTGTAGCAGTAGAGCAGCTCGCCGGCACTGGCGTGGCCGGAGACGTGCACGAGCGCGTTGCCCTTGTGCACCACGTCGGCTCCGCACCGGATCAGGCCGTTGATGACGCGGTAGACGGCGTTCTCGTTGCCGGGGATCAGCGACGAGGCGAGGACCACGGTGTCGCCCGGGTCGATGGACACCAGGTTGTGGTTGTTCTGAGCGATCCGCGCCAGGGCGGACAACGGCTCGCCCTGGGAGCCTGTCGAGATCAGCACGACCTGGTCGGGCGGAAGGTCGGCGAGCGCCTTGACGTCGACCAGGATCCCGTCGGGGACGTCGAGGTAGCCCAGGTCCTTGGCGATCGCCATGTTCCGCACCATCGAGCGACCGACATAGGCGACCTTGCGTCCGTGCTTGTGCGCCGCGTCGAGCACCTGCTGCACGCGGTGCACGTGGCTGGCGAAGCAGGCCACGATGATCCGCTGCTTGCTGCGGGAGAACACGCCGTCGAGCACGGGCGTGATGTTCTTCTCGGCCGTGGTGAAGCCCGGGACCTCAGCGTTGGTGGAGTCGGTGAGGAAGAGGTCGACCCCCTCCTCCCCCAGGCGTGCGAAGGCACGGAGGTCTGTGATGCTGCCGTCGAGCGGGAGCTGGTCCATCTTGAAGTCGCCCGTGTGCAGAGCCATGCCTGCGGGCGTGCGGATCGCGACGGCTAGGGCGTCGGGGATCGAGTGGTTGACGGCCACGAACTCGAGGTCCCACGGTCCGAAGGTCAGCCGCTCGCCCTCGGCCACGATGTGCTGGATCGGGTCCTTGATCCGGTGCTCACGCAGCTTCGACGCGAGGAGCGCCAGCGTCAGGTTCGAGCCGACCAGGGGGATGTCACGCCGTTCGCGCAGCAGGTACGGCACGGCGCCGATGTGGTCCTCGTGCCCGTGCGTGAGCACCAGGGCGTCCACCGTGTCGAGTCGATCCCTGATGGCATCGAAGTCGGGGAGGATCAGGTCGACGCCGGGGTGGTTCTCCTCGGGGAACAACACACCGCAGTCGACGATCAGGATCCGGCCGTCGTACTCGAAGACGGTCATGTTGCGACCGACCTCGCCGAGACCGCCCAGGCCATAGACGCGCAGTGCGCCCTTGGCGAGCGCGGGCGGGGCGCTCAGCTCGAAGTGCGGGTGGCTCACAGAAGGCCCGCTGCCGTCAGGCCTTCGCGCAGGGCGGCGAGCTCGGCGTCATCGAGCTCGAGCAGTGGTTGCCGCACCCGACGGTTGTCGAGGACACCGATGAGCTCGAGCGCACCCTTGGCGGTGGTGGCGCCGTAGCTCGGAACACCCATGATCGCGTCGATCGCGGGCAGGATCCGCTGGTACGTCGCGAGGGCCTCGGCGGGATCGTCCTCGAACGTCTTGATGATGTGGGCCAGCTCGTTGCCGGCGACGTGCGCGACGACCGAGACCAGTCCACAGGCGCCGTGGGCGAGGTAGGCCGGGAGCAGGATGTCATCGCCGGAGTAGACGGCGTATCCGAGCTGGGCGAGTCGGCTCGCACGAGGCAGATCACCGACCGCGTCCTTGACCGCGATCATCAGGTCGTGGCTGGCGAGGTTCTCGTAGACGCCCAGGCTGACGGTCGTGCCGGTGCGACTCGGCACGTCGTAGAGCATCGTCGGAAGACCGGCCGCCTCGGCGACGGTGGTGAAGTGGTGCTGAACAGCGGGCTGCGCAGGCTTGTTGTAGTACGGGGTGACGAGCAGGATGCCGTCCGCGCCGGCCTTGGCGGCCTGCTCGGCGAGCTCGATCGAGTGGGCCGTGGAGTTGGTGCCGACCCCCGCGACGACCTTGCCGCGACCGCCGACCGCGTCGATGACCGCGCGCAGCGTCTCGCCGTCCTCCTCGGTGGTGGTCGTCGGCGACTCGCCCGTCGTGCCCGAGACCACGAGGCCGTCGTGGCCGTGGTTCATCAGGTGGTCCGCGACCTTGGCGACACCTTCGAGATCGACCGACCCGTCCGCCTTGAACGGCGTCGCCATCGCGGTGAGCAGGCGGCCGAAGGGTGCGTCAGGAAGGCTCATGGGTCAAGGTTATCGGGGTGCGCCGACCGAAGGATCCCCATCCGCACGGTGTCCTCGTAGCGACCGCGGACCCATGCGTGTTCGCGTTGGCGCCCTTCGATGACGAATCCTGCCTTCTCGTAGGCGCGGATGGCGGCGACGTTCGACTCGATCGCCTGTAGGTGGATGCGGCGGAGGTTGCGACGCACGAAGCCGAACTCGACGAGTTGGATGATCGCTGCGGTTCCGATGCCTCGTCCGCGCGCACCCGCAGCCAGAACGATGCCAGCCTCCGCATGGCGGGCCAGGAAGTCGAAGCTGAAGAGCGATGCGCTACCGACCGCCACGCCGTCGACATCGACCACGAACGAGACCGCCTCGCCGCGCGCCTCCCTCGCCGCGTTGCTGGCAAGGCGCTCATCGAACTGGGCACGGGTCAGCACCCGCGGAGGGTCCTCGGTGCGCTCCTCCCAGGTCTCGAGGTCGGCGGCGATCGCGAACAGCGTGTCGAGATCGGCCTCGCTTCGCGGACGGAGCCTGACCGCGGACGGATCGGACATGGGATCGGCGTTGGTCACACGGTCATTCCACCAGTCGAGCACCGATCATGCTCGGAATAAGCGGCGCCACCAGGGCCGCTTGGACGGATCCCTCGATCGCTGGCTGCGCCGCCACTCAGATTTCGTGAGGAGTCGGCCCGCCTTGCGCTCGGCCGCCACGCATGACGTGTGGGCATGCCTGCGACGGGACCGGTCGCCCTCGGGAAAGAGGAGAGTGTTCGGGTTCATGGCCAGGAGTTGGCGATGACAGAACGGGCACGTGTAGGTCTTGGGCTGATTGCTCTGGGCCGGACGCATGTCCCACCAGAGCGGCCGATCCGCCATCAGGACGCAGCGGGAGTACCCGTGTTGCGGAACAGGTACACGCCCATCGTGACTCCCTGGATCGCGGTCGCCTGGCCGCTGTTGAACACGCGGTCAGTGCTGCTCTCACTCGTGATCATGAAGAAGTAGCTCGCGTGCTCCAGGTGCCAGCCGAGGTCCTCGATCGCGGCGAGGGTGTCCGCCGAGCTCATCGTGGTGCTGCGGCTGTCCACCGTGCCGAAGCCGGCGCGCCCGCTGTGGCTCCCCACGGGCAGCTGCACCTCGAAGAACTTGTCGCCGGCTTGCTTGGCGGCCGTGGCGCCGCCGACCGGGGATGCGAGGAACGCGGCGCGTTGACGGGCCTCCTGCTCCTGGCGCACACGTTCGTTGTCAGCGGCCGCCTGTTGAGCGCGCTGCTCGTCGCGCTCACGACGCTCGGCATCCCTCTCTTCGCCACTCTTGAACACGCGACTCCCCTTCCGTCAGGACTCGAATCCCAGGCCCACCTTGTCGAGCGTGCGCAACCACAGATTGCGACGACCCTCGTGAAGGTCCGCCTGGGCGAGCGACCAGCGTGTCGCCTGGATCCCGACCGACGCAAGGGGTTCCGGCGGGAAGGGGAACGGCTTGGTCCGCACCATCTCCAGCTCGGTCCGCTCGGTCGGCTTGCCCGCGAGCTTGTCGAGCATGACCGGGGCACCGAAGCGCGTGGCCCCCA
>JBQCDC010000290.1:0-38096 GCA_051961575.1 Marmoricola sp. | reverse complement strand
GCCGACGATGACCTTCGTCGGCGAGAGGCCGCGCCGCTCAACCTCAGCCCGGATCAGCGCGAGGCCTCCGTTGAGAGCACGCCCCTTGCCTCGCTGTGCGTTCGGGAGGGTGCGGGAGTGCCGGATGACGCGTCCACTCTCAGCGAACTCGTCGATGATCTGCGGCGTCCGGTCCTCCGAGCCGTCGTCGATGACGATGAGCGTGCCGACGGCCTGTTGTTCGAGGAAGGCAGCGATCGTCCCACCGACGACGCGTTCCTCGTTGAGGCACGGAGCCATCACGAAGAAGGTGTAGCCGCGATAGTCCGGGTTCGGATCGACGGGCGCGTCGATCAATGCCTCCTGCTCGCTCCAACGCACGCCCTGGCGTCGAGCTTCACGCATGCCCAGGATCGCGAGGCCGCAGAAGTAGAAGATCGCGAACAGAGAGAGGCCGCCCATGATGAGCAGGAGGACGGCGAAGCGCGGATCGGCGGGATTCACGAGTCGCCACCGTCGTCGGGGAAGCTTCGAACCTCGCGGCTACCGTGCCGCACTCCGGTGACCAGCAGCTGCGTTGTCAGGGCTAGCAGCGAGGCGATCACGGTGATGAAGCTGCCAATGACGTCGTGGGTAGCCCAGTGGGCCTGGGTGCCCCAGTGGTCATAGGCGAGCCCGATGAACGCGAGCCGCCCCGAGTTCAGCACGAAGAAGAGCCCGGCACCGGCGATGAAGCCGAGAACGACGCGCCACACCGCGATCCTCCCGACGAGCATCAGCCCCCCGGCCGCGAGTGCGAGCAGGGGAGCAACGATCAGGCTCGAGGAACACTCGGTGGTGACGTTGAACCAGATGGCCTGGGATCCGAAGCGGCCCAGCCACGCCGTCTCGTAGTGCGGCGTCGAGGTGTGCAGCGAGATCAGCTGAGCGGTCGCCCATGCCTCGCCGGTGCGATAGGCGGTCGACCACGCAGTGACCGCGAGGGCGGCGACCACGAGTGCAGTCGCCGCCCCCGCGGCGCGGAGTCCGATCAGGAGGCGTTGTGGCCTCAGGAGTACGTCCGTTGCCGCCGCCTCCTCGCGCGCATCGTGAGGAGCATGGTGACGCCAGCCATCAACCCGAGCGTGATGCCCAGGACGACGTGGCTACCGACGACCCCGTAGGTCACCAGGGTGACCGTCGGGAGGCCGGCGTTGATTCCGATTCCTTTGGTGCCGTACACGCGATCAGGCGCTCCGCCGCCGGTACGTCACGAAGGCGGCGATGCCGACCAGGGCGAGCCCGCCCGCGATCGGAAGTGCGCTGGCGGACAGCATCGGGGTGCCGTCGGTGGGTGCGGCCAGGTTCGGGCCAACGGTCGAGATCGCGTAGTCCTGATGCGACGGTGACGGATCAGTGACCGAGGCCAAGTGCATCGCCATCACGGTGAAGCTGCCGTCGGGATTGGTGGTCTGGTAATTGCTCAGCCAGGTGACGTCGTTGACGACACCCTGCAGCGCGTCAGCGATCTGGCTGCAACCGTTGGTGCCCGCCGCTCGCAGCGCGGCGATGATGTCCGTCATCAGGTTGTGATTGGCCGCCGCGCTGTACGTCAACGGCTGCTGCGCACACTGGGTGCTTCCGCTCGCGCCGCATGGGTCGACGGTGAAGGTGACGGCGTTCGCCCCTCCCGATGGGGCGTTGGTCGCGTCGCTGTAGGCGTAGCTGGTGAGTCCGCCCATCCGGAGGAAGAGGCCGGAGCAGCCGACCGAGGTGAGTGCGGTCTTCAGTGCAGGCATCTGCCCGAAGTCGACCGAGCCCACCGAGGTCGAAGTCGACGGCGCGCACGACTGCCCGTCGGAGCTGATCGCGGGCGTGCTCGACCCGGTGACGCCGGCGCAGGCCAAGGACGTTCCGTTGATGCCTGCCTGCGCCATCTGGTAGTTCACGAACTGCGTGATGACGACCGGAGTGACGCTGCCGGTGCCGTCGTTGGTCGCGGTGGCCACGCTGGAGGCGGCCGTCGACGACCCGATCTGAATGTTCGCGCTCTGCGCGGTCGCGGTCGCGTACGGCGCTGTCGCAGCGAACGATGGCTGGAACGAGGTGGCCGCGAAAGCGAACGCCGCCGCGCTGACCGCGAGCACGCGGAGCATGGAGATCTTCTTCATTGTTGTCCTTCTTTTCTTCGAGATGTCAGGCGCGCCGGCGACGGCGGTAGGTGATGAAGGCGGCACCTGCTACGAGGGCCCCACCGGCGA
This sequence comes from Marmoricola sp., assembly GCA_051961575.1. GTDB lineage: Bacteria > Actinomycetota > Actinomycetes > Propionibacteriales > Nocardioidaceae > Marmoricola. Next base: position 35,877 of record JBQCDC010000290.1, on the reverse strand, counting down.
GCGTCAGGGCGTTCGCGGACAGCATCGGAGTGCCGTCGGTGGGAGCGGCCAAGTTGGGGCCGACTGTCGACGTGGCGTACTGGAACGAAGCCCCATCGGTCGGGTCGCTGAAGTACATCCCGTTGACCGTGAAGCTGCCGTCGGGGTTGGTGACCTGGCGGTTGGTCAGCCAGCTGACCTGGCTGGCGACGCCTTGGAGTGCGTTGGCGATCTGGCTGCAGTCGGCCGTGCCTACCGCGTTCAGGGCCGCGATCGTTTGCGCCATCAGGTCGTTCCCGACCGCAGGGTTGAACGTGAGTGTTTGGGTGGCGGTGCACGTGTTGCTGCTGCCGGTGACAGAGCAAGGCGCGATTCGGAAGGCCGGAATGGTGGTCGCGCCGCTGCTGGGGTTTGTGCCGTCGCTGTACGCGTAGCTCACCAAGCCCTGGAAGCTGAGGCTCAAGCCGTTGCAGCCCACCCCACCCAGCGCGGTGTTGAGGACCGGGATCGCTCCCATGTTGACCGATGCTTGAAAGGCGGTCGCGTTCGCCGAGCACGAAGTGTTGTCACTACTCAGCGTCGGCGTGGAGGTACCGATGGTCGAGCAGGCCAGGGAGCTGCCGTTGACACCGGCCTGCGCGACCTGCTGCTGTGCGATGCCGTTCGAGCGGTAGAAGCCGTTCGGACCGATGACGCCACCCTGGCCGGTCACCGGGGCGGTGCCTCCCGTGCCGTCGTTGGTGGCGGTAGTCGGCGTCGAGGTCGAGGTGCCGATGCTGGGAATGACGACATTGACCGACTGCGCGCTCGCGGTTGCATACGGCGCGGTGGCCGCCCCCGCCGGTTGAAACACCGCCACCAGAGTCGCGGCGGCCATCGTGGCGGCGCTAACGGCGAAGACGCGCCGCATCGTGGTGATCCTCATCTGGGACTCCGTTCAGTTGGGTTGTTCGCAAGAAGGGGGAGAACTGCGCGGGCGATGCGTTCGCTCGCGGTTCCGTCGCCGTACGGCGAGGGGATCGAGGTGAGACTGGCGGCCCAGTCGTCGTCGAGGACCAGTCCTCGGAGACACGCGGGCAGGAGCGCGTCGGGGACGAGGCGGCGGGCGAACCCGGCGGTGACGGCCTCAGGGCGCTCGGTGCTGTTGCGGAGCACGACCAGCGGCCTTTTGAGGACGGTGCACTCCTCTTGGATCCCGCCGGAGTCCGAGACGATGAGCCGCGCCTCGTGGGCCAGCGCCAGGAACGTCGGGTGGTCCAGGGGCGTCACCGTGCGCAGCTGTTCCAGAAGGCCGACCAGTCCGAAGCGTTCCACGCAGGTCGCCGTGCGTGGGTGGATCGGAAGGACCACCGGCACCTTGAGATCCGCCAGCGCCTGAAGGATCGTCCTCAAGCGGGTCGGATCGTCGGTGTTCTCCGGTCGGTGGATGGTTGCCAGCACGAAGCCGTGCGGCTCGAGTCCGTAATGTCCGAGCACCTGCTCGCGCGCCGACACGTCGGGCAGCGACTCGAGCGTGGCCTCGACGACGGTGTTGCCGGTGACGACGACCCGCTCGGCGCTGACTCCCTCGCGCCGCAGCTGCTCGGCCGCTACCTCCGTCGGAGCACAGTGCACGTCAGCGACGACACCGATGAGCTGCCGGTTGATTTCCTCGGGCATCGCACGGTCGAAGGACCTCAACCCAGCCTCAACGTGCACGACCGGAATGCCGAGGAATGACGCTGCCTCCGCGGCTGCGGCAGCGGTGTTCGTGTCGCCTTGGACGACAACCGCACCCGGCCTCTCGTCCCTGAAGTGCTGCGTCAGTTGGCCGATGATCGCGCTGAACTGCTCACCTCGCGACGCGGCACCGACGCCCTCGAGCTTCACCTCCGGCACGGGAAGCTGGTAGCTGGCGAAGAAGGCAGCCGAGAGCGAGTCGTCGTAGTGCTGACCGGTGTGCACCAGGTAACCGCGCGATCCGAGCGATCGGACGACGCCGGCGAGCTTGATGATCTCCGGCCGGGTTCCGAGGACGACAGCGGCCCTCTGCTCCACCCCCGACATACCGATCAATCCCCCGGGCTAGCACTGCACTCGACCTGTCTGTGTGCCTGGTCCGACTGAATGGGAAACGTCGGACCAGGCACCTAAAAGTGTGGACGAGCGCGGCCGCCAGCGGAGACTCGCGAGCGGGCTATTCAGGGGATGAATTGGCCCGCACGGGGCCGGGCAGAGTCAGCGCTGGAATCATCACGAGCGCCACCAGGGTCACCGCGCTACCGGCGGCGAAGAACGACACGTAGTTGTTCGTGGTGTGCAGACCGAAGGCGTCGGTTCCTCCGGTCGCCAGCAGCCAGGGCCCGACGATCGGCACGATGGTCTGCGGCAGCGTGCGTGCCACGTTGAAGATGCCGAGGTAGCGTCCGGACGCCCGCGCAGGGATGACCGCCAGGATCGCGGCCAGGTCCCCGGCGAAGTACGCGCCGGTCCCCATCCCGACCAGGATCATCGCGGTCGCGTACGTCGGAGTCGCGGTCGCGAAGATCAGCATCAGGTTGCCCACCAGCAGCCAGATCGTGCCCACCACGATCACCGGACGCTGGCCGATCCGTCGGACGACGGTGTTGGCCACGAGGACCGCCGCGAGGAGCCCAGCCACGGACCCGATGCCGATGTAAAGCGCGAAGCTGTTGATCGAGGTGTTGATCTTCCCGGCGTCGACCGTCCCAGGCGTGCGCCGCAGCAGGAACTCGACGCCGTACGCGGTCGCGAAGCCGTAGGCCCCTTGAGCGAGGAGCCGCTGCGTCCACAGCAGCCAGAACGCCCTCCGATCCGGCCGTGCTGCGGGGACTGTCGCGGGCTCCACGATCGGCGGGCCCGACAACAGCTTGGCCGCGATCAGGCACACGGGCACCGAGGCGATCGCCAGTGGAAGGAAGATCGCGTTCGCGTTCGTGGGGATCGCGGTCAGGAAGAGCGCGACGATCGCGATCGAGCCGAGCGCGGACCCCGCGAACCAGGCCGACGCCATCCGCCGATCGTTAACGCCGACCAAGTCGGTAAGCAGGCCGTACAACCCCGCGAACGTGACGTTGTAGCCGACCTGGGCGACGACCCAGGCGATGGTGAAGAGCGGGAGAGTGCTGGCCGCGCTGGCGGCCCACAGAGCCGCTCCGCCGATCACCGCTCCGATCAGCACAAGGCCGGAACGACTGCGTCCTTTGGCGACGATGTGGTCGCCCAGCCAGCCGAACACGACGTTGGACACCAGAGCGCCGCCGGCACCGGTCCAGAGCACCAGGCTCTTCGCGTCCTCGAGCGACCAGCTGGATCCATGCAGCACGAACCCGCCGATCTTCAGGGAGATCCCCGCGGTGATCGGACCGATGAGTGCGCCCAGGCACACGAACTCCGCCACGCAGAGCGTCATGCAGATCAGGACGGTGCGTCGCCGCATCATCAGGTAGCCCCCGTATTGGCTAGTGCTTGTCGAGCAGTCCGAGCTGCTCGGCGGCTCGCACCGCTTCGTCGCGAGAGTTGACGTTGAGCTTGAGGTAGATGCTGCGCACCTGCGTCTTGACGGTGTTCTTGGAGACGAAGTGCGTATCGGCGATCTCCCGCAAAACGCGCCCGCGCGCGAGCTCTTGGAGGACGACCGACTCCCGATCCGAGAGCTCGACCCACGTCACCTTGCCGCTCATGATGCTCGGGCCGGCCGTCAGCTGGGACTCGTGCTCGGGAAAGGCAGTGACGAGGAGGTCGCGGAAGCGCTCGGGAATCAGGGTCGTCAGGCGACGGTCGCCCTCACGCTCGGCCTCGGCGAGGGCCTGCGACAAGGGTGGGGCGGCCTCGTCGATCCGTCCGAGCGCGGTCAGGGCGGCCGCCGCCAGCACGCGAAGGTAGCGACGCGAACGAGGCGATGACGTGGCGCGGCGCACCGCCCGCAGGGCGTAGTCGGCGGCCTCCTCGTAGCGATCGGTGACGAGGAGGAGACAGACGTAGATGGGCGACGATTGGCGATGGTCGTCGTTGCCCTCGCCGAGCGCGACCTGTGCTCGCGTTGCCTGCCCGAGCGCCAGGTGAGCGGTGGCACGGCCGACGTTGAGTGCTCGAGGTTGGATCCCGTCGGAGTGCGCACTCATGAAGTGGGCGGTTTCCGCGCCGTCGGCGATCGCGAAGGTGTCCTCGGGTGAACCGCCGATGAGAGCGCCGACTGTCGCCATCCAGAAGGCGTACGGCCAGACCGAGTCGTTCGCGTAGACGTCCTCAAGCAGGATCCCGGGCCGCGCAGCCGCCGGGTCGAGTGCGTCCCAGTCGAGGACGCACTGGGTCAACCGGACCGCGCGCTCGACGTAGGAGGTGGTCCAGTCGGTGACCGGCGGCAGCTCCGCTTGTCGTGCGAGCCACAGACGTGCATCGCGCAGTTCGCCGCGGACCGCCGACAGCAGGGCCAGCTTGGCCGCGATGTCTTGCGCTGCGGACCCGGTCGCATCGAACTCGCGGTCACTCCAGCCCTGCGTGAAGAACTGCATCGCCGCGTCGTCGTCGCCCGCCATCTGGCAGGCCAGGCCCGCGTGGACGTGCCAGAACGACGAGAGCTCGCGCGCGCCGTTGCGCGGCATCCGCGTGCCAAGGCGCACGACTGCCGCCATGTCCCGCGCGATCCGAGCGGCGTCCTGACTGCGTCCGGCGTTCGTCCGGGTCGTCATCGCCAGGAGGGTTCGCTCCATGAGGTTGGTGACGGCGCCCTCGCGGAGTGCTGCGTCGATCTCAGCCGGCTCGCGCGGAATCGGCAGAGGTGTCGACCCGATGGGCAGGATGCCCAGGTACTCCGCTCGGAGAGCGACGATGGGGAACTGGCGGAGGTACGCGCCCGGCAGGTCTTGGAGGACCCGGGCGCTGAGCTCGCGATAACCGGCACGCACGCTCCGCAACCACCACCGGTCGAGGATGGCTGCGCAGCGGTCCCAGTCCAGCAGCTCGTAGGCAGCGCGTAGGCCGCAGTCGGCTGCGCCGAGCTCGTAGCGGGTGTCGGAGACGAGCGCGAGTGTTTCCTCTCGCACCAGCTCCTCATCCTGCAGCTGGTCGACGATCACCGCGCGCAGCGGAGCGATGAGTGCAACCCCGTACTCATCGTCCGGGGAGCGTTTGGGCGTCGCCATCTCCATGCTCATGAGGGCTTGGGAGGTCAGGCCGCCATCGGAGATCTGGGCGAGCTCAGCGGTCGACGCACAGCCGGCCAGAGCGAGGTAGCGAAGGGCGGTGCGCCAGGACCTGGGAGTCCAGGGGAGCAGGTGCCGCGCCACGAAGTGCTGTGTGGAGGCCTCCGCGATGGGGCCGCTGATGTGGTGGGAGGCGTGGGTGTCGCTCAGCGTCTGCTGCAGGAGTCCGGGCCAACCCGCGCAGTAGGTCGCATGTTTGCTCGCGGTGTCGCGGTCGACTCCGAGGGCCACGAGCTCCTGGGTGGCCTCCTCCGCCGTCATCACGAAGGTGGCCACGGGGATGACCGATGCGTCGGCCGGTGTCGGTGGCAGCTCGGGATCCGAGAGCACAACCAGACAGGGCGTCTGCTGCGCGGTCGCGACGGCCGCCAGGTCCGCCAGGTCCACCGGCCGCCCTGAGGCGACGTCGAGGACGACCATCGGGTGCGTTCCGTTGAGGATCGTCGGGGCATCGACGGGTGTCTCCACGGTGTGGATTGCGTCGGCGCGACCGGTCCTGGTCAGCCAGGCGCGGACGGTTTCGCGATGGCCGAGTCCGGGCGGGCCGTTCACGATCGTCAGGCCCGGGTGGGTAGCCGCAGCATCGAGCGCAAGCATCGCTCGTGCGGAACTGAATATGGCCACCAAAACATGACGATGCTAACCCGAGCAATCACCCTCTTCGCCCGGGTATTACCCCGATGAGGGGTGAATGAAGGGGTGAACGGCGTGCCTAGAAGATCCAGATCGCGCCGGCGACTGCGGGCACGAGCCCCAGCAGCAGCCAGGCATTGAACGGGGAGCGTCGGTGGATCAGCTGCCCGGTCGCGACGCTGACCATTCCGAAGAAGCCCGCGATGCCCAGCAGTCCGATCCGAGGAGCGATGGGGTGATCCGGCAACACCCAGGCCGCGATGATCAGACCGACCACCAGGTGCAGGATCGTGGTGACGATCAAGGTCGACGCCACCCAGCGCCGCACGCGATCGAGCGATTCGCGCTCATCGGCGAGCTCCTTGCCACTGGGTCGCGGCTTGCCGAGGTCCGCCGGATCGATGAGGTGGCGGGGCCGCTTGCGCGGCTGCGCCTGCATCATGCTCATCACGACTCCATTCGACTGTGTACTAAGACTTAGTGCCCTAACTATTGGTAGTCTATGGATATGCCGAGCAAAAAGACAAATGCCGTTCTCGAGGGCCTCGAGAACCCCCTCGCTCTCGAGGAGCAGGTGTGCTTCGCCTTGGTCGTGGCGGCACGCACGGTGGTCGGCGTCTACAAGCCGGTGCTCGCGCCGATGGGTCTGACGCACCCGCAGTACCTGGTGATGCTGGCGCTGTGGGGTGAGCAACCGTTGACCGTTCGGCGATTGGCGGGCATGTTGCAGCTCGACTCGGCCACGCTGTCACCGCTTTTGAAGCGGCTGGAGGCGCTCGGGTACGTGGAGCGTCGGCGTGATCCGGCCGACGAGCGGTCGCTCGCCGTCAGCCTGACCGCGAAGGGGCAGGCGCTGCGCGAGCAGGCCCTCGAGGTTCCGCCGACGATCGTGGAGCGGTTGGGGATGGAACTGGGGGAGCTGAAGAAGATGCACGCCCAACTGACGCAGGTGATTGCCGCCGCCACGCACGCGCTGGAGGAGTCGGCTTAAGGCTCGTGCCGCGCATCGCGTGCGATATCATTGATATCGTGAGCGATCAGATCCTGATCCGGAATCTTCCGGATGACCTCAAGCCCGAGCTTCGACGCAGAGCCGCGCTTGCTGGGCGATCTGCGGAGGCGGAGGCGCGCGCGATCCTCGCCGACTACGTGTTTCGGGAGGACCCGGTGCTGTGTTGGTTGGACGAGATCGCGACCGTGCCGGAGGGTGAGCCCCTTGAGGCGCCGGAACGTGTGGCCGGCCGCGACCTCGTTGATTTCGAGTGATCATCGTTGACACGAACGTCTGGTCCGAGACGACCAGGCGAGTGCCGGAGCCCCGAGTCATGAATTGGCTCCGTGAGCATCACGAAGACGTCGCGATCACCACGATCACGGTCGGTGAACTCCTCGCCGGCTTGTCCGTGATGGCTGAGGGCAAGCGCCGCGCGGCCCTGAGCATCCGGATCGAAGCTCTGATTGATCGGATTCGTCCGCAGACCTATGCCTACGACGAGCGCGCGGCGCGTGCCTACGCCGGGATTCGTGCCCAGGCGCGGAATGCGGGTCGGAACGCGGTCAAGCCTGAGGACCTCATGATCGCGGCAATCGCGGCGTCGCACGGTTTTGCCGTCGCGACTAGAAATGTCGACGACTTCGCCGACATCGGCGTCCCGATCGTGAACCCCTGGGATGAGTAGCCGCGGGCGTGCTAGCCGACCAGACCGCTGAGCCGCTGCACCTCGTCTGCGCTCAGCTCGATCTCGGCTGCGGCCGTGTTCGACTCGAGATGCGCGACCTTCGAGGTACCGGGGATGGGGAGCATCACCGGCGAGAGGTGGAGCAGCCAGGCCAGTGCGATCTGCGTGACAGTGGCATCGTGGGCCGCCGCGACCTCGGCGAGAGCGCCCTCATCGGCAGTGTGATCGGCGACGGGGCGCCACGGGATGAAGCCGATGTCGTTGGCCTCGCTGTAGGCGAGGAGCGCGTCGGCGTCGCGCGTGCCGAGGCTGAACCGGTTCTGGACGGTGGCGATCGGCACGACCTTCTGCGCGGCTTGGAGCTGTTCGACGCTCACCTCGGAGAGGCCGATGTGGCGGACCTTGCCCTCGTCCTTGAGCTTGGCCAGCTCGCCGACCTGGTCCTCGAGCGGGACGGAGGGGTCGATGCGGTGCAGCTGGAACAGGTCGATGGCCTCGACCTTCAGGCGGCGCAGGCTGAGCTCGGCCTGTTGACGCAGGTAGGCGGGGACGCCGACCGGCGTCCACACGCCAGGACCCTGCCGAGTGAGACCGGCCTTGGTCGCGATCACGACGTCGTCGGCGTAGGGGTGCAGCGCTTCGGCGAGCAGCTCCTCGGCGACGACCGGTCCGTAGGAGTCCGCGGTGTCGAAGAAGTTGATGCCGAGCTCGACGGCGCGACGCAGGACCGCGATCGCCTCCGCGTGATCCTTCGGCGGACCCCACACCCCATCGCCGGTCAGCTGCATCGTCCCGTAGCCGAGGCGGTTGACGGGCAGCTCGCCTCCGATCGAGAACGTTCCGGACTGGGTGGCTACTGCACTGAAGGTCATAGTTGGCGCAACCACTCTGTTGCGACCCGCATTCCCGATCGGCGTCAGTCCATGAGGCGCGAGCGGATCAGGAACCGCAACCCCTCCGGAGCCTCCAGCGAGAACCCCGCGCCACGCCCGGGTACGACATCGATCGTCAGGTGGGTGTGCTTCCAGTACTCGAACTGCGCCTTCGACATCCATACCGGCACAGCTCGTTCGAGCCCCACGTCCAGGTCGCCGAGGTGCACGTCGGCGTCGCCGAGCATGAACTCGCCGTCGGGGTAACACATCGGCGCACTGCCGTCGCAACAGCCGCCGGACTGGTGGAACATCACCGGGCCGTGCGCCTCGGTGAGGCGACGGATCAGATCCGCCGCCTCACCGGTCACTGCGACGCGTTCCTTCGGTTTCGTGCCGTCGCTCCGCGACTCCTCAACCTCCGGAGCCATTAGAAGAAGCCGAGCCTGTCGGGGGAGTAGGAGACCAGGAGGTTCTTGGTCTGCTGGTAGTGGTCGAGCATCATCTTGTGGTTCTCGCGCCCGATGCCGGACTGCTTGTATCCGCCGAAGGCGGCGTGCGCGGGATATGCGTGGTAGCAGTTGGTCCAGACGCGACCCGCCTGGATCTCGCGACCGGCGCGGAACGCCTTCGATCCGTCGCGGGTCCACACGCCGGCACCCAGGCCATAGAGGGTGTCGTTGGCGATCTTGAGGGCGTCGGCCTCGTCGTCGAAGGAGGTCAGCGAGACGACCGGTCCGAAGATCTCCTCCTGGAAGATCCGCATCGAGTTGTTGCCCTCGAACACCGTCGGCTGGATGTAGTAACCGCCGGCCAAGTCGCCATCGAGAGACGCCCTCTCGCCACCGGTGAGCACCTTGGCGCCCTCCTGCTTGCCGATGTCCAAGTAGCTGAGGATCTTCTCGAACTGATCGTTGGAGGCCTGGGCGCCCATCATGGTGTCGACGTCGAGCGGGTTGCCCTGCTTGATCGCCTCGACTCGCTTGATCGCATCGCCGACGAAGTCGGAGTAGATCGAGCGCTGGACCAGCGCGCGCGACGGGCAGGTACAGACCTCGCCCTGGTTGAGCGCGAACATCGTGAAGCCCTCGAGGGCCTTGTCGTAGAACGCGTCCTTCTCGGCGGCCACATCGCCGAAGAAGATGTTCGGGCTCTTACCGCCGAGCTCGAGCGTGACCGGAATGATGTTCTGGCTGGCGTACTGCATGATCAGGCGACCGGTGGTGGTCTCGCCGGTGAAGGCGATCTTCGCGATCCGGCTGCTCGAGGCGAGCGGCTTGCCGGCTTCGACGCCGAAGCCGTTCACGACGTTCACCACGCCTGCCGGTAGAAGGTCGCCGACGAGCTCCATCAACTTCAGGATCGACCAGGGCGTCTGCTCGGCCGGCTTGAGTACGACGGCGTTGCCCGCGGCGAGCGCCGGAGCCAACTTCCAGACCGCCATCAGGATCGGGAAGTTCCACGGGATGATCTGGCCGACCACGCCGAGCGGCTCGTGGAAGTGGTAGGCGTAGGTGGTCTCGTCGATCTCGCTGATCCCGCCCTCCTGCGCGCGGACGGCGCCGGCGAAGTAGCGGAAGTGGTCGATGGCCAGAGGCATGTCTGCGTTGAGGGTCTCGCGGACCGCCTTGCCGTTGTCCCAGGTCTCGATCACGGCGAGGTCCTCGAGGTGCGCCTCCATCCGGTCGGCGATCTTGTTGAGGATGTTGGCGCGCTCGGCAGGCGAGGTGCGACCCCACGGGCCGGCCGCGGCATGCGCGGCGTCGAGCGCTGCGTTGACGTCCTCTTCGGTGCCGCGCGCGATCTCGGTGAAGGACTGGCCGGTGACCGGCGTGATGTTCTCGAAGTAGTTGCCCTTGATCGGGTCGACCCACTCGCCCCCGATGTAGTGCCCGTAGCGGCTCTTGACCTCGATCGACGACTCGGCCGATCCCGGAGGTGCATAGACGGTCATGGTGGACTCCCAACGTTCTCGTGGAGGCGTCCGGTGTGACGCCCGTCACTGACGTTAGGAATCGCAACGTTGCATCGACGTTGCGAGATTTCGTGACGCGGCCTGCGGCCGCTCCTCAATCTCCGAAGGTTGAGGAGCCGGCGAAGCCGGCGTCACGAAACCCCTACCCCAGCTCGCGGTCCAGCCGCGCGATCTGGCCGTTGATGAGCGGCAGCAGAGGCGACCCCGATCCCACACAGCCCTGCTGCGCCAGCCACATGTCGTAGTCGTCGGCTCCCCAGGACGAACGGGTCCAGGTCGACATCAGGTCCGCCTGTCGGCTCGCGAGCAGTGCTGCCCGCAGCGATTCGTGGAGGTTCTCACGCAACCGCACGACGCCGGGTCCTAACGACCGCGGAAGGAGCGGTCCCCGGTAGTGCTGCATGGCGCCGCGCAGATCCCCGGACGCTAGACGTCCTTCGACCTCGAGCCAGTCGCCGCTGATGCCGGCCTCGAGCCGATAGGGGCGCGAGAGCAGCAACTCCTCGCCCAGCAGGTTGCGCAGTCGGTTGAGCTCGGCGCGCAGCGTCGCGGGCGCGGGGTCGTCCTCGTAGAGCAGGACCATCAGCTCGTCGCCGCTGAGACCTCGGGGCGCTGAGGCCAGCAACAGCATGATCTCGCTGTGCCGCGGGGAGAGCCGGAACTGGGCCTCATGGCCACGACCGTCGCTCAGGGAGATCAGCGATTCGCTGCGCCCCAACGATTCCAGCGCGATCTGCAAGCCCACCGCCGGCGCAGCCGAGTAGTCGCGAGGGAGCTCGCGTGCGAGCTCCGCCTCGGCCAGTCGGGCGGCGGCGCGCACCATGGCGAGCGTCTGGGGAACCACGATCTCGTCGCCGCCTGTGATGTCGAGAACGCCCAGCAGGCTTGACGATCCGGGGTCGTGGATCGGAGTAGCGGCACAGCTCCACTTCTGGACCGAGCGCCGGAAGTGCTCGGCGCGGACCACGTTGACCGGCTTGTCGAGGCGTAGGGCCAGACCCGGCGCATTCGTGCCGGCGAAACGCTCGTCCCAGTTGCTGCCCTCGACGAAGCCGATGCGGTCCGCCTTGCGCAGCGTCTCGGGACTGCCGCAGACCCAGAGCAGTTGGCCTGCTTCATCGGAGACAGCCATGATCGCGTTGCAGTCGCGCGCCGCCTGGCCGAGCACATCGTCGAGGAGCGGGAAGACACGCGAGAGGGGATGTGCCGCGCGGCGATCGCGGAGAGCGGACTCGGGCAGGGTGATCGGAGCTTCCAGCTCGTCGGGCTCGACGCCGGCCGCCGCGGAGCGATGCCAGGAGTCGGCCACCTCGCTACGCATCTGTCCGGTCACTGCTCCAGTAGACACCCGCGCACTCCTAAGCGATCCAGGGGCGCGTGAAGCCGAGCACCCGACTCCCGTCGATGTCAGCCAGCGAGGCGCCGACGAAGGCGACCGCGGCGTCGGATGTCTGCCACCGGAACTTGTACTCGCCCGCCAAGGCGGCGTCGGCGATGGCCGCTCCCGCATCTTGCGCCGTCTGAGCGTTCGAGAAGGCTCCGGCTGTGCGCGAGATGTAGGCGTCGAGCAGGTCTGTGTATGGCCCGGCCTCGGACGAGCGCTCGACGTTGGCGACGAAATCGCTGGCCACGGCGGCCGGCTCGACCACGCTGACCCACACCCCGAATCGCTCCGCGACGACCGCCAGCGATTGCATGAATCCCTCGACCGCGAACTTCGCGCCGCAGTACGCGTCGGCGAACGGCTGACCGACCACGCCACCGACGCTGGTCACGGTGAGGATCCGTCCTGATCCACGGGTGCGCATGCCCGGCATGACCAGGCGTGCGAGGTTGACCGGGGCTAGGTAGTTGACGTCGAGCTGGTCCTGGATCTGGCGCATCGAGAGCTGTTCGGCGGTCGCGACCGCACCCTGCCCGGCGTTGTTGATCAGGATGTCGACGCCGCCGTGGTCGGCGATGACGGCATCGACGAGTCGCGCCGCCGCAGGGTGGTCGATGACGTCGAGGGCACGGACGTCGAGCTCGACACCTGCCGTGTTCGCGGCTTCCTTGAGGCGCGCGCCCCTGCTGGGATCGCGCATGGTGGCGACGACGGTGAGTCCTCGTTTCGCCAGCTCGACCGCAGCATGCATGCCCATGCCGGACGACGTTCCGGTGACGATCGCTACCTCGGCCATGTCGTCAGAGCTGCTCGACCTTGAGCTCGCCATCGGCATAGCGCTGGCGGAGCACCTTCTTGTCGAACTTGCCGACGCTGGTCTTCGGGACCTCGTCGATGAAGGCCCAGCGCTCGGGGAGCTGCCATTTCGCGACGGAGTCGGAGAGGAACTCGCGAAGGCTCAACGGCGTCGCGTCGGCGCCATCCTTGAGCACGACGTTGGCAAGAGGACGCTCGCCCCACTTGTCGTCCTCGACGCCGATGACCGCAGCCTCGAGCACATCGGGATGACCCATGAGCGCGTTCTCGAGGTCGACCGAGCTGATCCATTCGCCACCGGACTTGATGACGTCCTTCGCGCGGTCGGTCAGGCGGATGTAGCCGTTCGGCGTGATCGCACCGACGTCGCCGGTGCGCAACCAGCCGTCGTGGAACTTGCTCGCCATATCCGCGAGCTCCGCCTCGGACTCGCCGCCCATCGCGAGATAGCTACCGGTGATCCACGGACCGCGCAGCTCGATCTCGCCGACGCTGTCGCCGTCCCACGGCACCACGTTGCCGACCCCATCGGTCAGTCGAGCTTCGACGCCGCCCACGATCCGGCCCTGGGCGAGGCGGTAGCTGTAGTAGTCGGGGTGGTCGCGAGTCAGGCCCGCCGGCTCGACGGCGACGGAGGCCAGCGGAGAGGTCTCCGTCATGCCCCAGCCCTGCAGGATGTCGATGTGGTGCCGGTCCCAGAAGCCGTGGAGCAGCGACGGCGGCACGGCCGATCCGCCGATGAGGAACTTCTTGACCGACGAGAAGTCGTGGCCACCCTCGTCGAGCTTGCGCAGCATGTCGGTCCAGATGGTCGGCACGCCCGCGCCGTAGGTGGCGCGCTCCTGCTCGGCGAAGGGGACCAGGTGGTCGGCCTGGAGGAAGCGGTCCGGCATGAGCAGGGTGAGTCCGCAGTAGAAGGCGGTGTACGGGTAGCCCCAAGCGTTCGCGTGGAACAACGGCACCACGAGCAGGACGCGGTCGTTCGAGTTGACGCCGACGATGGCCGCCGAGCTCATCGAGTGGAGGACGTTGCTGCGGTGCGAGTAGGCGACGCCCTTGGGGTTGCCTGTGGTTCCCGAGGTGTAGCAGAGGCCGGCCGCGTCGTTCTCGTCCAGGTCCTCCGGCCAGTCGTAGGTGTCGGGCTGGTCCAGCAGGAGGTCGTCCCAGCGATGCACGCCCTGCACGTGCGGGATCGCCTCGAGGGCGGCGACGGTGTCGTCGTCGACGGGTCCGTTGACCACCACGTGCTGGATGCCGGTGATGTTCGTGAGCTGCGGGATGAGGAGCGGCAGCAGCGTGTTGTCGGCGACGACCACCTTCGCGCCGCCGTGGTTGGCCACGTAGACGAGCTGCTCCGGGAAGAGTCGGATGTTCCAGGCGTGCAGCACCGCGCCCATCGAGGGAACGCCGAGGTAGACCGCGAGGTGCTCGGCGTTGTTCCACATGAAGGTCGCGACCCGGTCGTCACCGTTGACGCCCAGTGCCTTGAGACCGTGCGCTAGTCGAGCCGCGTCCTTGCCGACCTCGGCGAAGGTCGTCCGGCGAGTGCCTTCGCCGGTCCAGGTCACCACCTCGCTGGTGGCATGCACGGTGCTGCCGTAGCGCAGCAGCTGGCTGATCAACAGGGGCGGCGTCTGCATCGTCGAGCGCATGCGCCTACCTAAGCATCCAGTGACGCCGGTCACCAGGGTGTCCCGTCGGTTATCCCAGGCCGAGGATGCGGGCGGCTTCGAGCGCGACCTGGAGGCGAGCGGTGTCGGCGGGGTCGGCGAGGTCGAGGCCGGCGAGTTCCTCCACGCGCCGCAAGCGGTATCGAACCGTGTTCCGGTGGATGTGCAGCACCCGCGCCGCGGTCGACGTCGAGCCGCGCTCGGCGAACCAGCCGCGGGCGGTGTCGAGCAGCATCGCGCTGTCCTCGGGCGGAAGGTCGAGCACGGGACCCAGCAGCGATCGCGCCAGCGCGGCGGCCTGGTCGGGCACGGAGGCGAGGAGCACGGCGAGCGGGTCGTCGTCGTAGGCGACTACGCCGACCGCGTCGGGTGCCATCGCGATGCAGGCGACGCGCGCCGAGCGCTTCGCCTCCGCGGCCTCTTCGAGTCGGTGAAACGGAGCGCTCAGCCCGACCCGACCGGTGGCGGCCTCGCTCAGGAACTCGCGGAGCTGGGCCCGGTCGAAACCGAAACGAAGCGCGACCAATCCGTCCTGCTGATCGTTGACCAGCCTCCACGCCGACGACACGTTCTGCTTGCGGAGCGCTCGCTCGATGCCGGGAAGCGCCTCGACCCCGGGCGCCGAGCAGTGTGCCGACACGATCGCGAACTCGGTCGCCGAGCGGAGATCGAGCGCATCGGCGGTCTCCCACACCTGCTCGGCGTGCGTGCCGTCGCCGTCGAGCAGAGTGCCGACCAGCACCGATCGCGTCTGCCCATCCCGTCGCGCGCGGTCCACGAGCGCACCCCGGTACGCATCCGTGACTTGAGTGGCGAGCTCGTCGCTCACCGCCCAGATGTCGGCGGCTGAGCGCAGGAGCAGGTCGCGAGTCTCGGGCTCGGCACGCTCGACGAGCACCTCCCAGATGAAGCGGCCGCCGACGCGGAACGCTTGCAGCACGGCCGCATAGGGGGCGCCGCGACCGGCGCGATCGATGCCGGTGACTCGGGGTGCGTCGTGCTCGACACGTGGGTCCCCCGCCAGGATCCCGAGGATGTAGCGGACGTTGTCGGCGCAGTTCCGATCGACCTCGGCGGCGGTGAGCACCTTGTTCTCGGCGTACCAGGGCACCTCGGCGCGGATGCGGTCGCCCATGCGGGCGCCCAGCGCATCGGCGTCCGGCAGGAGGAGCCTGCTGAGCTCGCGGACGTGCGGGTCGACCTCGCTGACCGTCATTCGCCGAAAGTAGTCGCTGATTGTGCCCGCGCACAGTGCCCCGGCACCAAATTTCGTGCGGGCAGCCGATGCGGCGGACAGGCGTCCCGAAGGACTCTTGAGGTACCGCAGACACCCGTCCCAAGGAGTCACCATGGCAGCCCGAACCGACCGCCTCGCCGAGTCCGCCGCACCCCTCGACGCGCTGCTCGTCGACGCCGCGATCGGACCGTTCCGCCGCTTCACTCCCGACATGTCGACCGCCAAGTGGGCGCTGTCGCTGGCGAGCACCCCGCGCGCCACCGCGAACCGGCTGAGCCGCCTGGCCGGCGAAGCGCGGCGCATCGCGACCGGTCACTCCGAGATCGCGCCGAAGCGCGGCGACCGCCGATTCACGGACGTGGCCTGGAGCGAGAACCCGCTGCTCAAGCGCCTCGTGCAGCTGTACCTCGCCGGCGGTCAGACCCTCGACGAGCTCGTCTCGGCGGCCGACCTCGACCCCCGTGACCGCAAGCGCGTGCGGTTCCTCATGGACAACATCGTCGAGGCGATCGCGCCCAGCAACATCCCGTTGGTCAACCCGGCGTCGGCCAAGGCGGTCATCGACACGGCGGGCCTCAGCCTGGTGCGCGGCGGCAAGGCCGCGATCAACGACGCGCTCGCCTCGCCGCGCATCCCGGAGATGGTCGACACCTCGGCCTTCACGCTCGGCGAGAACGTGGCGAGCACGGAGGGCAGCGTGGTGTTTCGCAACGATGTGCTCGAGCTGATCCAGTACAAGCCGCAGACCGACGAGGTCTACGAGGTGCCGGTGCTGGTCGTGCCACCCACCATCAACAAGTACTACGCGATCGACCTGTCGCCGGAGCGCAGCCTCGTCGAGTACTCGGTGCGCAACAAGCGCCAGATGTTCGTGATCTCGTGGCGCAACCCCGACGCCCGCCACAAGGACTGGGGCTTCGACACCTACCTCCGCTCGATCTTGGACGCCCTCGAATCGGTCGAGGAGATCACCGGAAGCGACAAGACCATGCTGGCCGGCATCTGCTCGGGGGGAATCTTGGCCAGCATCACCGCGGCCTACCTCGCGGGCATCGGTCGTGAGGACCGTCTCGCAGGTCTGATCCTCGCCGTGACCGTGATCGACAACGCCGGCGCCGGCACCGTGTCGGCGATCGTCGACGAGCGCATGGCCAAACTCGCCAAGGCGCGCTCGGCGCGCAAGGGATACCTCGACGGCCGCGCGTTGGCGGAGGTCTTCGCCTGGCTCCGACCCGGTGACCTGATCTGGAACTACTGGGTCAACAACTACCTGCTCGGCAAGAAGCCGCCCGCGTTCGACATCCTCTTCTGGAATGCCGACACCACCCGGATGACCGCTGCGCTGCACGCGGACTTCGTCGACCTCGCGATGTACAACTCGCTGACCAAGCCCGGATCGCTCACTGTGCTCGGCGTGCCGATCGACCTGAGCAAGGTCACCATCGACTCCTACATCGTGGCCGGAATCGCGGACCACATCACGCCGTGGGAGAACTGCTACCGGACCACGCAGCTGTTCGGAGGCACGTCCCGCTTCGTGCTGTCGACGAGCGGTCACATCGCGGCCCTGGTGAACCCGCCGGGCAACCCGAAGGCGACCTTCCAGACCAACGACGAGAACGCGGCCGATGCCAAGGTCTGGCTCAAGGGCGCTGAGACGCACCAGGGCACGTGGTGGACCGACGTCACCGAGTGGTTGCGGCCGCGTTCGGGTGAGAAGATCGCCGCTCCCGCAACGCTGGGGTCGTCCCGGCTCCAGCCGATGGAGGAGGCTCCGGGCGTCTATGTCTTCGACAAGTGACGGCTCGAACGTGAGAACTAACGGGTCGCGGGTGCCGCCGTTCCGGCACCTGACCGTCCTCGGACATCAGGTGCGTGTGTCGGTGCGGCCAGGCTCTCAACCCGGGCCTCCGCTGGTCCTGTGCAACGGCATCGGGGCGAGCCTCGACCTGCTGCAGCCGTTCGTCGACGCGCTCGACCCGCGCATCGAAGTGCTGCGATTCGACGTGCCCGGCGTTGGCGGATCGCCTGACCCGAAGATCCCGTACAACTTCCCGCTCCTGGCCTATTTCATCGGGCGCGTACTCCGCGAGTACGGGTACGAGGAGTTCGACGTGCTGGGCATCTCGTGGGGAGGAGGGCTGGCTCAACAGCTGGCGTTCCAGTTCCCCAAGCGCTGTCGTCGGATGGTGCTCGTGAGTACCGCGACCGGATCGCTCATGATCCCGGCCTCGCCGAGAGTTCTCGCCAAGATGGTGACGCCCAAGCGCTACCGCGACGCCGACTACGCGGTCCAGGTCGCAGCCGAGTTGTACGGCGGCAAAATGCGGGAGCGACCGGGCGAGGTGAAGCGCCTGATGCACGACAGATCGCGCGTCGGGTCGAAGCGCGGCTATCTCTTGCAGCTACTCGCCGGCGCCGGTTGGTCGAGCCTTCCGGCGCTTCCGTTCATCCGTCAGCCCACCTTGATCCTCGCTGGCACCGACGACCCGATCATCCCCATGGTGAACGCCAAGATCATGCGCACGTTGCTGCCGAATGCGAAGCTGCACACCTACGACGACGGCCATCTCGGACTGGTGACGAGCGCCGACGAGCTCGCCCCGGTCATCGCCGAGTTCTTGCGCGACTAGCCGGGCCGGGCGACCTGCTGAGCTAGGTAGTCCGGCGCCAGCAGGCAGTAGGAGTCGGTGAGCAGCTCGGCGAGCTCCTCCCAGTCGGTGTCGTCATCGAGCACCATCCCGATGACGTCGCGGCCCCAGTCCGTCTTGAAGTACGGCGCGCCTAGGTGTTCGAAGGCCATCACCTCGCCGGGCTCGCCCTTGAAGATGATCCGGAACAGCTGGTCTTCGCCGCCGAAGACGTGCGCGACCGTCGCCGAGCCCACGCGCCACCGAACGCCGACCCAGGCGTCCTCCTCGGTGCACTGGGGGAGGTCCGCGAGGAGCTCGCGCAGACGGTCGACCATCGCGCGCGGAACCTCCGGACGCTGCTTCTTCGCCACGAGGTCAGCCTCGCACGCGCCACCGACAGGGCTTCAGCCAGCGAGGGCGAGCAGTGTCTCGGCCGCGGGTCGCTCGACGATCGACCCGAACCCCGTCCCTGCCCAGAGGTGCAGGTTCTCGGCCTCACCCGCGGACGCAGCCGCTCGACGGATCGGCTGCGTCAGGTGGTGCAGCTCGGGGTAGCCGAACGGCGCGTCCGGGTGCCGATCGATGAAGTCGTTGCGGATGCCGCGCGCGTTCCGGCCGGTGAAGGCGCGGGTGATCGTCGTCGGCCGGTCGCCGAATCCCTTCAACGCGTGGCGATGCGTCGCCGAGGTGCCGGCCTCGGTCGCGAGCAGGAGCGCGGTCCCCACCGCGACAGCCGCAGCGCCGGCGGCCAAGGTGGCCTGCACGTCGTCCGACGACCCGACTCCGCCGCCCGCGATGATCGGGAGGGTCGTTCGAGCAGACACCTGGCTCACCAGCTGGGGGAGTGAGATCTCGGCGAGCGGCCGCTCGGGCGTGAAGGTCCCGGAGTGCCCACCCGCACCGGGCGCCTGCACCACCAGGACGTCCATCCCGGACTCTTCGGCGAGGGCGGCCTCCTCAGCGGTCGTCACGGTCTGCGCGAGGGTCACGCCCGCGCGTCGCAGAGCGTTGGCGACGGCGAGGTCCGGGATCCCGAAGGTGAACGACACCAGCGGCGGCGGCGCAGCGAGAAGAACGTCGATCTTGTCGAGCCAGTGGTCGTCGTCCGCGACTGGCTCCGCCGGGAGCTCCACGTCGTAGTAGTCGGCCAGCGGGGCGAGGCGGTCGCGGTAGGCGTGATACGTGGTGGCATCGATCACCGACGGCTGCGGAACGAAGAGGTTGACCCCGAACCGGTCAGTGTGGGCACGCGTCGCCTTCAGCTGCGCCTCGAGATCGGTCGGTGTGCGGTAGCCCGCCGCCAGGAACCCGAAGCTGCCGGCCGTCGCGGCGGCAGCCACCAACTCGGGCGTCGTGGGTCCGCCGGCCATGGGCGCGGCGAGCACCGGCAGTTCGGCGCCGAGCAGATCGAGGAGTTCGCTCATGCGGGAGCGGTGCGCTCGCGCCCGTCGTCGGTCCGGTAGCCGAGCGCGAAGCTCGGGCAACGTTCGATGACGGTGACCAACTCGTCCACGCTGGCCTCGGTGGCCGTGATCCACGGCCGCTTCTCGGCGTCGAACACCGTGGGCAGTCCGCGCACGCACTCAGTAGCGTGCTGGCAGCGTGTTGGCTCCCAGGTCACCACGATGCCCGGTGCCGCGTACTCGCTGATTCCCGCCTTCGGCTCCTGTGACGTCACGCCTTGCAGCCTACGACCTGGCTGTGTGCTCAGGGCTCGATGTTCTCCAGGTCCTCAAGCAGCGACGGGTTGGTCGGCTTCCAGCCCAAGGCCTCTTGCGTAGCCACGCTCGACGCCGGCTGATCCGCTGCGAAGATCTGCCCGAGAGGACCGAAGTTCTCGGCCGGCACTGACGTCACCGGAACTCCGAGGCGACGCCCGATCACCTCGGCGATGTCGCGGACCTGGTCACCCTCGTCGCCGACCGCATGCCACGACGACGCGGCCGGTGCCTGCTCGAGCGCCAGGCGGAAGAGCGCAGCTGCATCGAGCGCGTGCACGGCGGGCCACCGCTGCGTCCCGTCACCGGGATAGCTCGAGACGCCGGCGTTGCGGGCGATGTTCGTGAGCAGGCCGGCGAAGCCGCCGGTGCCGTTGTTGTGGACTGTCCGGGGGAGGCGGACCGCACTCGCTCGAACACCCTGATCCGCCAGCGCGAGCGCAGCCATGACCGACCGACTCCGACCCGCGACGGGACCATCGAGTGGAAGCGGGTCGGCCTCGGTGGCGATCCGGCCAGGGACGTAGGGCGTGCCCGAGCAGGTGACGAGCGGGCGGCCGCTGCCGATCAGGGCCTCTCCCAAGGCCGTCAGAGCAGCGCCTTCCTCGGCGACGCCAGCCGCCAGAGCTTCGGGACTGCTGAAGTCGTTGCTGAAGGCGAGATGGATGACGCCGTCCGCCTTCGCCGCGCCCTCGCGCAGCACGTCGAGGTCTGCGAGACCGCCGCGAATCGGCTCGGCGCCAACGGCGCTCAGCTTGGCCGCGGAGGTATCAGAGCGAGCCAGTGCGAGAACGGTGTGGTCGTGGTCGAGCAGCTCGGAGACGACAGCGGACCCGATCAGGCCGGTGCCGCCGGTGATGAAGACGCGCATGGAAACTCCTTGACTAGCGATGTCACTCAATGACATGACTGTAGCACCTGATGTCACACACTGTCATCACCTACAATCAGCGCGTGGGTCGATGGGAACCGGATGCTGCGGGGCGCTTGCGCGTTGCCGCGATGGAGCTGTTCGAGACCGTCGGCTACGAGGAGACGACGGTGGCGCAGATCGCCGATCGGGCCGGCGTCACCGCGCGAACCTTCTTCCGCTACTTCGCCGACAAGCCCGAGGTGCTCTTCGCCGGGTCGGAGAACCTGCAGATCGAGATGGTTGCGGCGCTTCAGGCAGCTCCTGACGATGCGACGCCGCTGGACTCCTTGCGCGCCGCCCTCGACCGGGCTGCCGCTTTGCTCGGCGAGCGCGCGGACTTCGCCCGCCGAAGGCACGCCATCATCAGCGCCCATCCGGCCTTGGGTGAGCGCGAGCTGATGAAGATGGCGCGGTTGTCCGACGGTCTTGCGGACGCGCTGCGCGAGCGGGGAGTCAAGGAGCCGCGTGCCTCGATGACGGCTCAGGCCGGTGTCGCGGCCTTCCGGGTCGCCTTCGCGACCTGGGTCGAGCGACCGAGGTCGTCGCTCAAGCGGCTCATCGACGGCAACCTGGAGATCGTCGCGAACCTGGGTAAGTAGTTGCGTACTGGCGTGGCACCGAGCATGGTCGGACACAGTCGCTGATCACGAACTCGCCCCGGAGGTCGCACCATGCAGGACGCATTCATTCTCGGGGGCGTTCGCACCCCCGTCGGCAAGTACGCGGGAGCGCTCTCGAGCATCCGGCCCGACGACCTGCTCGGCAACACGATGAAGGCGGCCTGCGAGAAGGTGGGCGTTCCGCTGGATCGCGTCGAGGACATCCACGCCGGCTGCGTGAACGTCGCGCATGAGGGCATGGGCGATATCGCGCGTTGGGGTGCCTTGGCAGCTGGCTTCCCGGACTCGGTGCCGGCGATCACCGTCAACCGCTACTGCGCTTCCTCGCTCTCCGCCACGATCTCGATCTCGCATGCGATCCGCAGCGGCGAGCTGGGCGTTGGCGTCGCGGGCGGCGTCGAGTCGATGTCGCGCTCGGGCTGGGCGATCATGAAGGGCGAGGCGCCGTTCATGCCGCGCGGACCCCAGTTCATCCTCGACACGATGTGGTCGGGCGCCGGTGGACCTCCGAACAACACGTTGCTCGCGCGCAACGCCTACATCGAGATGATGCAGACGGCGCAGAACGTGGCGGATCTCTACGAGCTGAGCCGCGAGGAGATCGACGCGTTCGCCCTCCGCACGCACACGAAAGCGCTCGCCGCGCGCGATTCTGGGCGCTTCGCTCTCGAGATCCACCCGGTGGAGATCCCGGGCACGCGCAAGACCCCGGCTCGTCTGGTCGAACACGATGAGAGCATCCGCGAGACGACCGCCGAACAACTTGCGGCGCTGGCCCCGCAACCGAACACGCGGTTGATCACCGCAGGCAACGCCTCTCCCTTGAATGATGGCGCGAGCGCGGTCGTCGTCGCCAGCGAGGATGCCGCGAACGAGCTCGGCGTGACGCCGATGGCTCGCGTCGTCGCATCCGCGGTCCACGCGCTCGACCCCGCCATCATGGGCATCGCCCCTGCCTTCGCGATGGCCAAGGCGATCAGGCGAGCGGGATTGAGCCCCGACGACATCGACATCTGGGAGATCCACGAGGCCTACTCGGCCCAGGCGCTCGGCGTGCTGCGAGAGCTGCCCAAGCAGTTGGACGGCTTCGAGGTTCCGGACGCGAAGCTCAACCCCAACGGAGGGGCTGTGGCGATCGGCCATCCGTTCGGATCGTCGGGCACGCGTTATGTGCTCACGCTTGCAACCGAGCTTCAGCAGCGGGGCGTGCGCTATGGCGTCGCCGGTGTCTGCGTGGGTTCAGGTCAGGGCGTCGCGATCGTGCTGGAGAACGTCTCGACGGCCTGAGGCTCTCACTGAAACGGTCACTGATGACCTGAGCGATGATGGGACCGACGCGAAATCCCGTAGCGAGTTGTGTGGAGGAAACGATGGAAGATCAGTCAATCCTGGAGCGGATCAACGCGCTCGTCGCCGAGGAGCACGAGCTCCGGTCGGGGGAGGCGGCCAGCTCCGAGCGCTCCGCTCGCCTCCGCGACCTCGAGCAGCAGCTGGACCAGTGCTGGGACCTGCTGCGACAGCGCCAGGCTCGCGCGGAGTATGGCGAGAATCCGGACGACGCCCAGGTGCGCTCGCAGAACGACGTCGAGCACTACCTCCAGTGAGCATCGCTGGGATCGACCCAGAGGCAGTGCCCAGCGGTACCGGATGCCTGGAGTGTGAGGCGGCCCAGGGCTGGTGGGTGCACCTTCGCCGTTGCACCCAGTGCGGGCACATCGGCTGCTGCGACTCCTCACCGGCTCAGCACGCCAGTCGCCATGCGGCCGACTCCGGCCACCCGATCATCCAGAGCTTCGAGCCGGGTGAGGATTGGTTCTGGGACTACGCGTCGAACCAGTACGCCGAGGGCCCGACGCTCCCTGACCCGCAATCCCACCCGATCGACCAGCCCGTGCCAGGGCCTGCGGGACGGGTGCCCGCCGACTGGATGAACCACATCCACTAGTCTGGGAACAAATTAAGTCTTCAACTAGTTTGGACGACCATGAAGAACATCGGGTTCCTCTCCTTCGGTCACTGGTCGCCCTCGCCGTACTCGCAGACGCGCAGCGGCAGTGACTTCCTCCACCAGTCCATCGACCTCTCCGTCGCCGCCGAGGAGATCGGCCTCGACGGCGCGTACTTCCGCGTGCACCACTTCGCCCAGCAGGCCGGGTCACCGTTCCCGCTGCTCTCGGCGATCGCGGCCCGGACCAACCGCATCGAGATCGGTACCGGCGTCATCGACATGCGCTACGAGAACCCGCTCTACATGGCGGAGACGGCGGGCGCGGCGGACCTGATCTCGGGTGGCCGACTGCAGCTCGGCATCAGCCGCGGGTCACCGGAGCAGGTCATCGAGGGCTACCGCTACTTCGGCTACGCGCCCGCGGAGGGCCAGACCGACGCGGACATGGCGCGCACGCACACCGAGGTTCTCCTCGAGGTGCTCAAGGGTGAGGGCTTCGCTGAGCCGAACCCGCGCCCGATGTTCCCCAACCCGCCGGGCCTGCTGCGGGTCGAGCCCTACTCGGAGGGCCTTCGCGATCGGATCTGGTGGGGCGCCGCGACGGACGCGACCGCGGTTTGGGCGGCTGGACTCGGGATGAACCTGCAGTCCTCGACGCTCAAGTTCGACGAGACCGGCGAGCCGCTCCACGTCCAGCAGCGCAAGCAGATCGAGGCGTATCGCGGGGCTTGGAAGGCAGCTGGTCACGAGCGCGAGCCGCGCGTCTCGGTGAGCCGCAGCATCTTCGCGATCACCAATGACCTCGACCGGCAGTACTTCGGGCAGGGCCGTCGCTCTAGCGACCAGTTCGGCGACATCGAGCCCAACGTGCGGGCCGTCTTCGGGCGCTCATACGCAGCCGAGCCGGATGTCCTGATCGAGGAACTGGCCAAGGACGAGGCGATCGCCGCCGCGGACACGCTGCTGCTGACCATCCCGAACCAGCTCGGCGTCGACTACAACGTGCACGTGCTCGAGAGCATCCTCAAGGACGTCGCTCCCGGCCTGGGTTGGAAGTGACCGCGGGCTAGCCTCGAAGTATGGCCGTCATCATCACCGCGCTCCGCCCCGAGGACCACGACGAATGGCTCGAGCTGTGGAAGGACTATCTGGCCTTCTACGAGACCGAGCTTGAGGACGCGACGACGGAGACGACGTTCGGTCGGCTGAGCACCGCGGACCCGACGATGCACGGCGCGCTGGCGCGTGATGCCGACGGGCGAGCGGTCGGGCTCGTTCACTGGCTGGCCCACGCCGCCACCTGGGATCCCACCGGTTACTGCTACCTCGAGGATCTCTACGTCTCAGAAGATGCCCGACGCACGGGCGCTGGCGAGGCGCTGATCGAGTACGTGCGCGGGTGGGCGCAGCAGCACGGCTCGTCGAAGGTCTACTGGCTGACGGCGGAAACCAACGCTGTCGCCCGTCGCCTCTATGACCGCGTCGCAACTCGCAGCGGGTTCATCCACTACGAGATCAAGCTCTAGCGTCGGCGTTTCTTGTTCTTCGCGGCAGGTTGCTCGGTGCGCGAGCTCCGCTCGGTCCGCCCTCGCACGATCCCGATGAAGTCCTCGATGCGGGGATCCTCGTTGTCGGTCCGCCAGGCCAGTCCGATCTGCGATTCCTCGCCATCGACGAGGGGTCTGGCCACCACATCCTTGCGGTGATGAATCCGGGCGACCGACATCGGGAGCACGATGTAGCCCGTACCGGCGGCCACCGTTTCGACCGCCTGCTTCGTCGTGAGCCCCGTCTGGTCGAGCTCGAGCTCGTCGGCCAGGTCCTCGGTCGTGATCTCGTCGAGCACCGACAGCACGTGCTCCTTCGACACCACGACCACGGGGACCTCGCGGTAGAGCGGGATCAGGTGCAGACCGTCGCGGTCGACCGGCAGGCGGACGAAGCACATATCGGCGTCGTCATCGCGGAGAGCCGGGACGCCGTCGGTCATCGGCAGAAGCTCGAGTGGACCCTTGGCGCGCTCGCCCCAGATCCGCGCCCACTTGTCGGGAGTCACTCCCGGCACGAACGCGACGCGAAACGGCTCCACGAGGGCAACGTTAGTGCTCGTTACGCTTCGCCTATGTCGCAGAGCATGAAGCCCGAGGTCGCCGCCAAGAAGCTGGGCGTCTACCTGCCGGCGACGCCCGAGGAGTTTCGTGCCGGCCTCGTGACCCGCGAACAGCTCAACGCACTCCAGGCCGATCCGCCGCAGTGGCTGATCGATCTGCGCGCCAACGGGCCGCATCCTCGCTCGGTGGTGGCCGGCAAGCTGGGCATCTCCAACAGCGGCCTCGCCCGGGCGGGCGTCTCCGACTCGATGACGACGGCCGAGATCAAGGCGCTGTTGGCCGAGATGCCTGAGTGGCTCGAGCAGGAGCGGGAGACTCAGGCGCGGGTGCGCCAGGAGAAGCAGCGGCCACAGTCCTAGGCTCTCGCCATGGCTCTGACCCTCGACCACGTCGTCGACATCGACGCCGCACCCGAGACGGTGTGGCGGGTTCTCACGGACTTCGACAAGTACGGGGAGTGGAATCCGCTAGCCATCAAGTGCTCGACCTCGCTGGTGCCGGGTGACCCGATCGACATGGTGGTACGACTCGGCCCCGGACGACCTCTCAAGCAACGTGAGTGGATCCGAACGCACACGCCGGGCCACGAGTTCAGCTACAACATGAAGCCGATTCCTTTCGGAGCGCTGCGCAGCCTGCGATCGCAGACGCTCACCGAGTTGGAGGGGAACCGCACCCGCTACACCGCTCACTTCGAGATCCGAGGATGGCTCGAGCCGCTCGTCCGGCTGCTTCTCGGCAAGGCTCTCCGCCGAGGATTCGATGGGGTGGCTGAGGGTCTGAAGCGCTACGCCGAAGAACCCCAGCCCGAGTAGCCTCAGCGGGTGACCTCAGGGGCGTGTCCGAGGCCATACAAAACCTGAATCGGATTCAGATATGGTGATCGCGTGACCACGGAGAACGCTGACGTCATCGTCGTCGGAGCCGGCCTCGCCGGGCTCGTCGCCACCCACGAGCTGGTCAAGGCAGGCAAACGCGTCCTGATCCTCGACCAGGAGAACGAGGCGAATCGTGGTGGCCAGGCGTTCTGGTCGCTGGGCGGACTCTTCTTCGTCGACTCTCCCGAGCAGCGCCGCACCGGGGTCAAGGACTCGCTCGAACTGGCCCTTCAGGACTGGTTCGGCTCCGCTCAGTTCGACCGGGAGCGTGAGGACTTCTGGCCGCGGCAGTGGGCCCAGGCCTACGTCGAGTTCGCGGCTGGCGAGAAGCGTTCGTATCTCTACGACCTCGGCCTGACGGTGCTGCCGCTCGTCGGCTGGGCGGAGCGCGGCGACGGTCGGGCCGGCGGCCACGGCAACTCGGTGCCGCGCTTCCACCTGACCAAGGGGATCGGGCCGGAGGTCGTGCGCGTGTTCCTCGAACCGGTCGAGGCCGCCGAGGCCCAGGGCCAGGTGACCTTCGCGCACCGCCATCGCGTCGACGAGCTCATCATCGAGGGCGGTGCCTGCGTGGGCGTGCGTGGCTCCGTCCTCGCATCGTCGCAGGAAGGGCGCGGCGTCGCGTCGAATCGCGACGTCGTCGGGGACTTCGAGCTACGCGCCCAAGCCGTCGTCGTCACCTCGGGCGGTATCGGGCACAACCACGAGCTGGTGCGCCAGAACTGGCCGGTCGATCGGCTCGGGCCGGCGCCGAAGCACATGATCTCGGGCGTTCCCGCCTACGTGGACGGACGCATGATCGGCATCAGCGAAGATGCCGGCGCGAGCATCGTCAACCGCGATCGGATGTGGCACTACACCGAGGGCATCCACAACTGGGACTCCGTCTGGCCCGACCACGCGATCCGGATCATCCCCGGGCCGTCCTCGATGTGGTTCGACGCGACCGGCACGCGACTCCCTGCGCCCTGCTTTCCGGGCTACGACTCGATCAGCACGCTGCGCGCGATCGGCAAGTCGGGCTACGACTACACCTGGTTCGTGCTCAACCAGACGATCATCCAGAAGGAGTTCGCGCTCTCGGGATCGGAGCAGAACCCCGACCTGGCCAGCAAGGACGGCAAGACCATGCTGAAGGCGCGTTTGGCCAAGGGCGCGCCCGGTCCGGTGCAGGCCTTCATCGACCACGGCGTCGACTTCGTGAGCGCGAGCACCCTGCCCGAGCTCGTCGAGAAGATGAACGACTTGGCGAAGGACCGCGGTCCGAAGATCGAGCTGGAGCACCTCGAGAAGCAGATCGTCGAGCGCGATCGCGAGACGAAGAACAAGTACACGAAGGACGTCCAGATCCAGGGCATCCACAACGCGCGGCGGCACTTCACCGACAAGCTGCGCATCCCGTCCCCGCACCCGATCCTCGATCCGGAGCAGGGTCCGCTTCACGCGGTACGCCTCAACATCCTGACGCGCAAGACCCTGGGAGGTCTGGAGACCAACCTGGACTCGCAGGTCATGCGGCCGGATGGGACGCCGTTCCTCGGGCTCTACGCCGCAGGTGAGGTCGCTGGGTTCGGGGGCGGTGGGGTGCATGGGTACAACGCATTGGAGGGAACGTTCCTCGGTGGCTGCATCCATTCCGGTCTGCGGGCCGGGCGTGCGTTGGGGAAGTCCCTCTGACCGGAGATTGAGGAGCGAACGAAGTGAGCGTCACGAAATCGGCAGTCGTCACGGGTGCGTCGTCGGGGATCGGTCTCGCGGTCGCGAAACTCCTGGTGGGCAAGGGCTACGCGGTCATCGGAACGAGCCGCGACGCATCGAGGGTCGAGCCGGTCGACGGCGTCGAGTTCCGCTCGCTCGACCTCGGCTCCCTGGACAGCATCGAGGCGTTCGGCGCGGGACTTCCCGCGGTCGACGTGCTGGTCAACAACGCCGGTGAGTCGCAGGCGGGCGCGCTCGAGGAGCTCCCTTGGGATGCGCTCCAGCGCCTCTTCGACTGCAACGTGCTGGGCTCGATCCGGCTGACCCAGCTCGTGCTACCTGGCATGCGAGAGCGGGGCTCGGGGCGGATCGTGATGGTCGGGTCGATGGCCGCCAGCTTCCCGATGCCCTACCGCTCCTCGTACAGCGCGGCCAAGGCGGCGATCCGCACCTTCGCCGACGGAGCTCGGCTCGAGCTGCGTCCGTTCGGCATCGAGATCACCACGGTCGAGCCGGGCTCGATCAGGACCGGCATCAGCACGCGCCGCACCAAGTACGTCGGAGATCAGTCGGTCTATCGCGAGGGCTTCGAGACCCTCGTCGGTGCGATGGATGCCAAGGAGGCGACCGGCATTCCGGCCGAGAAGGTCGCGGCGACCATCGTCGAAGCGATCGAGGCGAAGCGCACCAAGCCGCTTTACGCGGTCGGGAGCAATGCTCCGGTCGTCTTCGCGCTCAAGCGCCTGTTCCCCGGGGCCGTCGTCGAGCGGATCGTCGCGCGGCAGTTCGGGATCCGCGCCTAGCCATATTCGTTTGACCAAACCAGGGTGGTAGCGCTTGGCTCAGACCGTGCTGACTGAGACCGAGCTCGCTGATTTCGCTCGCGACGGATTCGTGGCGGTCCGAGGTGCTGTGCCACAGGAGATCGCATCGCAGTGCGCTGCCGAGATCTGGGCGGCCACCGGGTGCCTGCCCGACGACCCCGCGACGTGGACCGAGCCCGTCGTGCGACTGTGGGCTTTGGCGACTGAGCCCTTCATTCAGGCGGCGAACTCCCCACGGTTGCTTGAGGCGTTCGATCAGCTCGTCGGACCGGGCCGCTGGAGCCCGCGGATGAGTCTCGGCACCATCCCGGTCCGCTTCCCGCACCCGTCGGATCCTGGCGATGACGGCTGGCACGTCGAGGCCAGCTTCGCGGACGAGACTGGCGCAATGCGGGTTGACGTCGGGTCGCGTGGCCGCGCCCTCCTGATGCTGTTTCTCTTCAGCGAGGTGGGCGAAGCGGACGCGCCGACCCGGATCCGCCGAGGCTCGCACCAGGACGTGCCGCGCTTCCTCGTCGACGCCGGTGACGAGGGCCGCGACTGGATGGAGGTCTGTGGCGACGTAGTCGCGGCCTCGGCCGATCGCGAGGTGACGTTGGCGACCGGAAGCCCCGGCGACGTCTACCTCTGTCACCCGTTCCTCGTGCATGCGGCGCAACCCCACCGCGGTCAGGTGCCGCGCCTGATGGCTCAGCCGCCTCTTGAACACCCCACCCCGTTCGACTTCGAGGACCCGGCTCCGCCGCCGGTCGTCCGTACGATCCTCGACTCGTTAGCGCGCTGATCGGTAGTCGACGGTGATCCCGGCGAAGTCGCCGGCGAGGAACTCGACCTCGCGCACCAGTCCGTCCTCGACGGTGAACGCGAACAGCACCTTGAGCTCGCCCTTGAGCGTCCAGGCACCACCCGCATAGCCGTCGATGTCGGCGAAGCGCACACCCTTCGCTCGTCCGTTGAAGAACTCAGCGACCGCGTCGCGACCGTCGATCCGCGACGGGGTGCCCATCGCGATCGCGGCGGCGTTGGCCGACACGTTGGCGTCGGGGTGAAGCAGCGCCATCAGCGTTTCGAACTTGCCGTTTCGCGAGGCATCGAGGAACGCGTCGACGACTTCCCGTTGACGCGTCTGGTCGCTCGCGACGTCCTGACCCTGGATCTTGCGACGGGCCCGAGAGGCGAGCTGGCGCGCGGCCGCCTCGCCGCGATCGAGGATGCCGGCGATCTCGGTGAACTCGACCGCGAAGAGGTCGTGCAGCACGAAGGCCAATCGCTCGGCAGGACTGAGGGTGTCGAGCACGACCAGCAGCGCGCCACCCACGGCGTCGGCCAACTCGGCCTGCTCCGCGGGATCCGCAACAACGCGCAGCGGCGGCGGTTCGGTGAACTCCTCGCGCCTGGCCGCTCGCGAGCGAAGCTGGTCCAGGCACATCCGCGACACCACGGTCGTCAGCCAACCCGCGGGGTTGGTGACCTCGGAGGTGTCGCTGCGCTGCATCCGCAGCCATGCCTCCTGAAGGATGTCCTCCGCCTCCTGGCGAGAACCGAGGATCCGTTGCGCGACTGCCGTGAGGTGGGCACGGTTGGTCTCGAAGGCTTCCGCAAGGTCGTCAGTCATCGTGTGTCACATCCTGCCAATCGGATCCGTCAAAGGGTCGTACATGTTGATGACGAGGCGCGAAGCCGCCTTGTGACATACCTGGAGGACTCTCATGCCTAACACCCCGAACCGCGTCGTCATCCCGGTCAAGGACCTGGACGCGGCGAAGAAGATCTACGGCACCTGGCTCGGCACCGAGCCGCACACCGATGCTCCGTACTACGTCGGCTTCAACGTCGGTGGCGTGGAGATCGGTCTGAACCCCAACGGCCACGCCACCGGCATGACCGGTCCGACGGCGACGGCGGAGGTTCCTGACCTGGATGCAGCGCGCGAGGCGCTGCTGGCGCTCGGCGCCACTGAGGTCAGCGCACCCTCGCCCGCGGGTCCGGGCCAGCGGGTCTGCGTGCTGGCAGACACCGACGGCAACCCGATCGGACTCATCGGCGCTTAGATGGAGGGGTGACCTCCCTCGCCCTCCACTCCGACTGCTCGCGCTGCTTCGCACTCTGCTGCGTGCTCCTGCCGTACTCGGCTGACGCGGGCTTCGGGGTGGACAAGGCGGGCGGCACGCCCTGCCACAACCTCGCCGAGAACGACAGTTGCACCATCCACGCCGACCTCCTCGACACCGGCTGGCGCGGCTGCACGATCTTCGAGTGCTTCGGTGCGGGGCAGCAGGTCAGCCAGGTGACCTATGAGGGTCGCTCGTGGCGGGATCCGTCGGTCAACCGCAGCGAGATGGCAGCCGTCTTCTCGGCGATGCGCGTCATCCACGAGATGTTGTTCCACCTCGACGACGTCCTTCAGCGGCAACCGGGGAACTCGGCGGCGCTCGAGGCGCAGGATCGCCTCGCGGCGATCAGGGAGGGGTCGCCCGAGGAAATCCTGGCCATCGACCTCGATGACCTGATCGAAGAGGTCGGAAACGTCCTGCGAAGCGTCAGCGCCGAGATCCGCGGCGAGGAGGGCGACGCTCGTCAGGACCTGATCGGCCGCGACCTCCGCAAGGCGCCTCTGACCGATGCCAATCTCCGCGGAGCGCTGTTGATCGCCGCGGACCTGCGCGGCGTCGACCTCGGCCGGGCTGACCTCCTCGGCACCGACCTGCGCGATGCGAAGGTGCAGGGCGCGAATCTGTCGCAGGCACTGTTTCTGACCCAGCCGCAGCTGAACGCCGCGCTGGGCGATGTCGATACCCAGGTCCCTCTCAGACTGCGTCACCCATGGCTCAACTAGTCTCGATCGCATGACGAGCATCGCCGACTTCAGCGCTGAGACCCTCACGGGCGAGGAGCGCGCTCTGGCCGACTACGCGGGCAGTGTCGTGCTCGTCGTGAACACGGCCTCCAAGTGCGGACTCACCCCGCAGTTCACCGGCCTCGAGCAGCTCTACAAGGACTACGTCGACCAGGGCCTGGTCATCCTCGGCTTCCCCTGCAACCAGTTCGCCGGGCAGGAGCCCAAGAGCGAGGCGGAGATCGGCGAGTTCTGCGAGCGGAACTATGGCGTCACCTTCCCGATGTTCGCCAAGATCGATGTCAACGGCTCTGACGCCCACCCGCTGTACAAGTGGTTGAAGGGCGAGAAGGGCGGCCTTCTCGGCGAGGCGATCAAGTGGAACTTCACCAAGTTCCTCGTGGGTCGCGACGGCCAGGTCATCAAGCGTTATGCGCCGACCACCGAGCCCGAGAAGATCGCCGGTGACATCGAGAAGGCGCTCAAAGCTTGAGAATCCCGATGAGGGCCGTCGCCATCGCGACGGTCATCAGCGTGGGGGGATTGGGAACCCTGACGGCTTGTTCGTCGGGTCCGGATCCGCGTCCTGTCGCGGATGCGCTTGCGATGGCACTGGCTGCCGGCAACCTGAGCAAGGCTCCACTCACGACGCCTGCCGCTGATCAGAAGCAGTTCGCGACCGTCATCGCCGGCATGAACGGCGCAGCCCACCGAGTGACGGTGACCAACGTGTCGACCTCGGGCGACAAGGCGACGGCGACCTTGGCGTGGCGCTGGTCGGTCGGGTCGACGACCTGGCGCTACAGCACGACGATGAACCTCACCCGATCCAACGCGGACAAGCGCCCCTGGATCGGCGTCTGGAACGCCGCGGCCGTCGCACCGGGTCTGACCAGTACGGACCGGCTCACCCTCAACAGGGTTCCGGCCACCCGCGGCCGAATCCTCGACGCCAGCGGAAACGTTCTCGTCGGACCGCGGCCGGTATTCCAGGTCGGCCTGGACAAGACGCACGTCTCGGCGGCGAAGGCACCGGCTTCCGCGACCGCGCTCGCGAAGGTGGTCGGCATCGACGCGAAGTCGTTCACGAACCTGGTCAAGGCATCCGGACCAGAGGCGTTCGTTCCCGCGATCACCTTCCGTGCGAACGAGTTCAGCGCGTCACTCCGGGCGCGGATCAGCGCTGTCGTAGGCGCCGTATCGGTCCAAGGAACCTTGCCGCTCGCTCCGACCAAGGCATTCGCGGGCGGGCTTCTCGGCACGGTCGGGCAGGCCACCGCGGACAGCGTCAAGCAGAGCAAGGGCCGGGTGCTTCCGGGCGATACCGTCGGCACCAGCGGCCTCGAGCTTCGCTACGACGCGTTGCTGTCGGGCACCCCTGCCGCCACTGTCCAAGCCGTCGGCGCCAAGGCCACGAAGACGCTGTTCCGGTCCCCGGCCGTTCCGGGCAAGGACCTGCGCCTCACCCTCAACCTGCGGCTGGTGAACCTTGCGGATCGCATCCTCGCGAACGTCGGCCCCGCGAGCGCCCTGGTCGCCATCCAGCCGTCGACGGGCAAGGTGCTGGCGGTCTCCGACGGCCCCGGTTCCAACGGCTACCAGAACGCGACCATCGGACAGTTTGCGCCCGGGTCGACCTTCAAGACGGTCACCTCGCTCGCTTTGCTCCGCAGCGGTCTGACGCCGCAGTCGCGGGTTCCTTGCACCAACTCGATCACCATCGACGGTCGCAAGTTCGTCAACGACTCGTTCTACCCGCCGAGCGGCCTGGGCTCGATTCCGCTCACGCTGGCGTTGGCGAATTCGTGCAACACGGCGTACCTCTCCCAGCACGCGCGGTTGAAGCCCGGCGTGCTCGCCGCCGCAGCGGCAGCGCTCGGCTTCGGTGTGGACGAGCAGACGGGCTACGGCTCGTTCTTCGGCCAGGTCCCGACGCCCAAGGGCGAGGTCAATGCGGCGGCCGACATGATCGGGCAGGGCACGATCCTCGCCTCTCCGCTGGCGATGGCCACCGTGCTCTCGTCGGTCGTGGCCGGGCACGCCGTGGTTCCTTCGCTGATCCAGGGGCTCGCGCTGCCACCCCGTAAGCCGGCGCAGCCGCTGACCGCCAAGGAGGCGCGCGAGCTGCGCTCGATGCTGCGCGCGGTGGTCACCACTCCCACCGGCACGGGCGCCGGCCTGGCTGGGCTCCCCGGGCCGCCGATCATCGCCAAGACCGGGACCGCCGAGTTCCAGAACGGGTCGAAGATCTCGACCCACGCCTGGATGATGGCCGCTCAAGGGGACCTGGTCGCCATCGTCTTCGTCAACGTCGGCCAGACCGGTGCCGGCGTCGCGGGCCCGCTGCTGGCGCAGTTCCTCCGTGGTGCACGGGGGTAGTGAGCCACTGCACTCGGATGCCCTCCTGACACGGACGGTTAGCGAGAGTTAACCTCAGAGGCATGTCGCTGCGTGGTCTTCCTCGGAACTACTACAGCCGCCTGCACGAGCAACTCGACCCCATCGCGGACCAGGTTGAGATCGTGCACAACATCGCGACACGCGAATTTCCTTGGGACACGCTGAACTCGCTGTCGTTCGCTCTGTTCCGCACGTATGCGGTTCCGTCGATCGGGGTGCTGTTGCACGACACCGGCGAGTTCACCGAGCGGGTGCAGAAGCGCTACGACGACACTGGCCTCCTGCTTGAGGAGGTTCTCGAACACGGTTTCGAGGACGTCCGCGGCCTCGCGGCGGTCCGACGCATCAACCAGATGCACCGCATGTACGACATCAGCAACGACGACATGCTCTACGTGCTGTCGACCTTCGTCGTGGTGCCGGTCCGCTGGCTCGAGCAGTACGGCTACCGGCCGATGTCGGAGAAGGAGATCGTGGCGAGCACCGACTACTACCGCGTGCTCGGCAAGCACATGAACATCGCCGACATGCCCGCCGACTACGAGGGCTTCGCCCAGCTGCTCGACGACTATGAGGCCGCGCACTTCGCCTACGACCCGCGGGCACGCAAGGTCGCCGACGCGACGCTGCAACTGATGACCACGTTCTCGCCGAACAACCTCGTGCCGGCCTGGGTGGCCAAGCGGATCGCGTTCTGCCTCATGGACGAGCCGCTACGTCGGGCGTTCAGGTACCCGAACCCCACGCGTCTTGAACAGGCCGTCGTTCGATGGACGATGAACGCCCGCAAGGTCTTCCTCCGGCTGCGCCCCGCGCGTCGTGAGAAGCACTGGTTCCGCGAGTTCGGGTACTACAAGTCCTACCCGAACGGCTACCGGACCGAGGAGTTGGGCACGTTCACGCCCGGCTGCCCCGTGCCGCACTCAGCGCCGTCTCAGCGGCAGGGGTAGCTGCTTCCGCGTCCGCCTTGATCAGGCCGATCTTGGTGCGGCGATCGAGGATGTCGTCGACGCTTGCCGCACCCTCGTGGCTGACGGCGAACACGAACTCGGCCAGCGTCGCCGGAACACCGGGGGCGACCGGAGCGAGCAACTCGCTCGGGCTCAGTCCCGTGACCACTACGGCGTTGTCGAGCACGAGCTTGGCGTCCGTGCCGAACCGCCGGACCAGCCGCTTGTCGCCGGAGACGCCCGACAGCACCCAGGACGGTGCCGCGCCGAGAAGCGGCACGTGCTTGGTCTGACACTCGTCCGCGTCGAGGTGAGCGAGCTCGACCGCCTTGTCGACGGCGTCCTCCGCCATCTGCCGGTAGGTCGTGAGCTTGCCGCCGACGATGGTGATCAGGCCGCTCTTCGAGACCAGCACCGCATGGCGCCGCGAAAGGTCCGCGCTCGATCCCTCCGAGTCGAGCAGCGGTCGTAGACCGGCATAGGCGCCCACCACGTCGTCCTTGGTGAGGGGCACCTCGAGAGCGCTGTTGATCACTTCGAGAAGGAAGTCGACGTCGACCTCGGGGACCTCGGGGACGTCAGGCAGCGGGCCCTCGACCTCCTCGTCGGTCAGCCCGATATAGAAGGTGCCGTCCTGCTGCGGAAGCGCGAACACGAAGCGATTCGCGTGCCCGGGAACAGGTGCCATCACGGCGCACGCGACGCCGGGGAACTTGTCGGCGCGCACCACGATGTGAGTGCCGCGAGAAGGGCGCAGCGTGATGTCCTCGTCGAGGTCGCCTGCCCAGACACCGGTCGCGCTAATCACGGCGCGAGCCGCCACGACGTGCTCGCTTCCGGTCTCCGCGTCGACGAGTACCGCGGAGGTTCCCGTGGCGTTCTTGACTGCCACGCGCGTG
>JBQCDC010000289.1:0-2631 GCA_051961575.1 Marmoricola sp. | reverse complement strand
GAGCTCGCGGCCGATCCGCGCTGCTCACTGTTGTTCGGGTGGTACGCGTGGCATCGCCAGGTGCGGGTCGAGGGGACGGCCCAGCAGCTGTCACGGCCCGAGGTCGAGGCCTACTTCGCGCAGCGGCCCCGCGGGGCCCAGCTCGGCGCGTGGGCTTCGCGGCAGTCCAGCGTCGTGGGGGATCGGGCCGCGCTCGAGGCGGACTTCGCCGCCGCCGAGCGCCGCTTCGAGGGCCAGGACATCCCCCCGCCGCCGACCTGGGGCGGGTACGTGGTCCTTCCGGACGTCATCGAGTTCTGGCAAGGTCGAGCCAACCGACTGCACGACCGCGCTGTGTTCACGCGCGTGGAGGACGGCTGGCATCGGGACCGCCTGGCCCCGTAGCCGGCGAGAGGGGGAGCATGAAGCGCGGAGTTCTGGCCGTCCTTGCGGCACTGGCGACAAGTGCGTCTCTGGCGGTGGTGCCGGGGAGCGCGCACGCGGCGACCACGTCGACCACGACCTTTCGGATTCCCATGTCGGACGGGGTGCAGCTCACCGCGACGTTGACCACACAGGGTCCGAGCGTGGCCGCGCATCCGACGGTGGTGGAGTTCAGTCCTTACGGGCCTGCTTCCGCGTCGTTCCCCGTTCCCGCCGACTACAACTACCTGCTGGTCCAGATCCGCGGAACCGGCAGTAGCGACGGATCCTTCGATGCGCTCGGACCGCGCACACAGCTCGATGTTCAGCAGTCGTTGCGGTGGGCCTGTGACCAGTCGTGGAGCGAGGGTGCGCTGGCTCTCGCGGGCTTCTCGGCGAGCGCCATCACGGTCTACAACTCGCTGCACCTGTCGCTTCCGTGCGTGAAGGCGATGCTTCTCAAGTCGGGAACCTTGGAGCTCTACCGCGACCTGCTCGTGCCCGGCGGAATCCTCAACATGGTGCCGGGCTTGGGCGTTCTCGGCCTGATCGGTGCGCCGACGTTGGAACAGGGCCCGGCGCGTTTGCAGAGGGACCCCACCTCGGCACTCGAGGTCGCCCTCGGTCTGTTCACCGCCGGCCTCACCGCCTTCAGCCATCCGACGCTCGACAGCTGGTGGCAGCAGCGGGGCTTCCAGGGTGACGTGAACAAGGTGCCGACCCTGCTGATCGACGGGTGGTTCGATGTCGAGTCGCGCGGGGCGTTCCAGGGCTACCAGCAGCTCGCATCGGAAGGTGTGCCCACTCATCTTCTGGTGGTCGGCGGGCACGACGGAGCACCGAAGGGAAGCGACGACGGCGTCGCCCAGGCCGCGGAGTGGCTGGACTACTACGTGCGTGGCGTGGACAACGGCGTCGAGACGCAGCCTGCGGTCCAGATGCTCCTCTCCGACGGAAGCCGTGAGAGCTATCTGGCCGGCGACACGGTTCCGTACACGGCGAGCACGTGGCCCGTTCCGGGAACGACCTGGGCCACCTTGAACCTGAGCCCAGCAAGGAGCGCGAGCGCGAGGTCGCTCAATGACGGCAGCTTGACCCTAAGCGCGCCCACGACTGCGGCGACGCGAACGCTGGCGAACATCCCGAGCATCCCGACGAACACCGACGTGCCGACCACTGCTCTCCTCGGGGCCGCCGGACTCAACCAACTGTCGTCGGCGGTTCCCTTGCTGACCGAGATGAACGCGAGTGAGGCCACGGCGCTGACGTTCACGACGGCTCCACTCACCCACGACGTCCTGTCGGCGGGGCCGCTCGATATCGACCTCCCGATGTCGTCGACGACCCCGGGGTCGGGCATCTGGGTGGTGCTCACCGACGTCTGGCCGGACGGATCCTCGCACCCCCTCACGACGGGTCGCTTGAACACCTTCTTCCCCAACACCGTGGCGTCGAAGTCGCTCTACAGCGGCGGCCTTCTCGTGCAGCCGTACGGCGACTTCTCGAAGCAGTCCCCATCGCTGGCCCGGCGGATGTATCACGTCGAGCTCTGGCCGGTGGGCAACAGGTTCAAGGCGGGTCATCGGATCCGCATCGACATCGTTGGCGTCTCTGCCTTCTCGCCGACGAGTCCGCCGGGCATCAGCTCAGTGCTGGTCGGCAAGGGGAGCGGCGCGGTCCTTCGCTTCCCACTGCTTCCCGGCAACGCTCTCTAGGCGGCTTGGGCGAGGCTGGGGGCGGTGTCGGGGGGAGGTCTGCGAGCACTCCCACGACGGCGTGGCTGCGGCACGGCGCAAAGCGACGGGGCGGCAGACACGGCTAGATGGGTAGGGCTGTGCTCGCAGACCTCCCCCGACGCCGCGCAGCACCCATGACCTCCCCGGGTCGAGGACGTCGAATATTCATTTGTGAGTGAGCACTCACTCACATACACTTCAACTCGTGAGCCGCGCAACCCCGATGTCCGCCGAGGACCGACGCCAGTCGTTGGTCGAGGTGACCATTCCCTTGCTCAGGGAGCACGGTCGAGCGGTCACCACGCGTCAGATTGCCGAGGCGGCCGGTATCGCCGAGGGCACGATCTTCCGTGTCTTCGACTCGAAGGAAGAGCTCATCGACTACGCGCTGCACCGGGCGTTCTCGTGGGGAGACTTCATCGAGCAGATCGACGCGATCAGCCTCGACATTCCCGTTGAGGAGCGCCTACTCGAGCTGGTGACGCTGATGCAG
>JBQCDC010000288.1:0-10974 GCA_051961575.1 Marmoricola sp. | reverse complement strand
TGGTGCCGCGCTGGATTCGGCGCACGCCGATGACGATCGTGCCGCGCTCGGTGACACGGAAGTGCTCCATGATCTGGTGCTGGCTGATCGTGCCGGTGCGGCTGGTCCAGCCGAGCGCCTCGATCCGCTTCGGGTCGATCGCCTCGGTCTCTGCCTCGATGAGGTAGGCGGGGATCGAGAGACGCTCGGGGATGATGTCCCACTCGCCGGAGTAGGCGTTCGTGGAGAGCACCACCTTGTTGGCGATCACGGTGCCGCCCGGTGTCGTGATGACCACCTTGCCGTCATCGCGGCGGCGGACGTCGGTGACGTAGCTCTGCTCGTAGACCTTCGCCGAACTCGCGATCACGGCGGCGCGCAGACCCCGACACAGCTTGCCGGGGTTCAGCATGCCACCGGCTTCCTCCATCATGCCGCCGATGAAGGCGCGCGGTAGGCCGAGCTCCTCGGCCGTGCCTACCTGGCCGCGGCCGCCGGCCTTCCTCAAGATGTTGGCGCACGATTTCACGCGCAGCATCTGGATCGGCGAGATCGCCACCATGGCTAGGCCGTTGGGTACCCAATCGCACTCGATGTCGAGGTCGCGGATCTTGCCCTTCAGATACTCCGCGGCGTGGTCGGCCAGCAGCACCATGCCCTTCATCTGCTTGGGGTAGAAGAGCTTGAGCATCCGCAGGTCACCGCCGGGGGCGCCGGAGATGTGACCGCCGTTGCGAGAGCTGGAGCCGTAACCCAGGAACTCAGCCTCGATGAGCGCCACGTCCTGGCCGCGTTCGGCCAGACGCATGGTCGTCCCCATGCCGCCCACGCCGCCGCCGATCACCGCGATGTCGCACGTGACCTCGCCGCTGACGGAGGGCTGGAGGTCGGTCGGCGGCTCGATCCAACCGCTGAAGGTGTGGAGCTTGACCCTGTCCATGTCCTGCTTCATGAGTAGATCTCCTCTTTCTGGTGGGTAGCCGTCAGCTCAAGAAGTCGCGTGACTTCGGCGGCGGCGCGCTGGCCCGAGAGGACCGCACCGTTCATGGAGCCCGTCCACTCGCCCGCGGTCTCCGTGCCGCCCCAGTGGACCCGGCCATGGGGCTCGGTCAGGACGGTGCCGTATCGCCCCGAGGCGAAGGGGGCGACGACGGGGTTCGGGCCGCCCGCGGCGAAGGTCTCCTGCTTCCAGCGCTGGTCGATGTAGTCGATCGGCTTGGCGGCTTCCGGGCCGAAGAGGTCGGCCAACTGCTTCACGACGATGTCCTTGCGCACCTCTGGAGCGTGGGCGTCGTACACGCGCGGGTCGCAGAACGTCATCAGGATGCCGGGACCGGTGGCACTCGGTGAGACGTCGAAGGTGATGAAGACCGAACCAGTGTCGGTCACGCTCTCGCCCGACAGCCCGTCGAATCTCCAGAAGGGCTTGTCATAGGCGACGAAGGCCTTGCTCAGCGCGCCGAGGCCCCACGACCTGATGAGTCCCTGGGCCGGCTCGGAGAGAGCAGGCTCGAACTCGATGCCACCGCGGTGCTCGGTGGCCGTCGTGACGATGGCGTATTTCGCGTTGACCTGCAGTGAGTCCGTCTCGACCGTGACACCGTCGGCGTCCTGGGCGATGCGAAGCACGGGAGCGCCGGTACGCACTCGGTCGCCGAGCAGGGCGGCGTACCGGATCGCGATCTCCTGCGTGGTCTCGACGTACCGCGATTCCTGCATCCCGCCTTGCGCATCCAGCATGAAGTCGAAGCCGCCGAACGCGCGGATGGTGCGCAGCACGTGCAACATGGAGACGTCACTTGTCTGGCAGCCCCACTCCACCTTGGTGACGATGGCCATCATCGCGCGCGTGGTCGACCGGGCCCGCTTGCGATCCAGCCATTCCTCGAAGGAGATCGCATCGAGCTCGGCGGCGCGTGGGGAGGTCCAAGGGGCGTCGACATCGATGGTCTTCGCCAGCTTGTCCAGGGCCATCTGGATGCGGGCCATGTTCACGAGGGCCGCAGGTGAGAGCCTGGGAATGGTGCCCGTGTAGGTGCTCCGCTTGCCGCCGAGCCACAACACGCTGCGGCCGTCGGTGAACTGCGGCACGATGGTGGCTCCCACCTGCTCGGCAACCGCACGGATCGCGGTGTGCCGCGTCGCCACCCAGGTGCCACCGAGGTCGACCTTGACACCGGCTACCTCGCCGGAGAGCACGCGCCCGCCGACGCGGTCGCGGCCCTCGAGGACCACCACCGAGTAGCCCTGGTTCACGAGGTCGTGCGCCGCGGTCAACCCGGCGAAGCCCGCGCCGACGATCACCACATCGACGGATTCGTTCCTGTTGCTCATGAGTGGGCACCAACCTTTCGGGCCGACATGGGCATGGCGGCGGCCTCGTTGTGCTCACGCATCGCCTTGTAGGCGTAGTAGTAGGTGATGGCCTGAGCGCCCCAGACGGTGAGCGCGATCGTGTAGAAGATCGTGCGGTTCTTGTCATCGAAGGAGAGCGGGAAGAAGTCGTACGTGACCGCGACATAGCAAGCAGCCGCCGACACGAGACCGGTCAGGACGGCGAGCCTGGTCTCGCCGGCCCGCCACAGCCGCATCGTGAAGTAGGCGAGGAAGCCCGTCGTCAGCAAGTTGGTCACGACGTAGAACGCGGCCAGGGTGACGTGCGGGAAGTCGTGGACCAGGTGGTCGCGGTGCATCGGGCCGAAAACCGCCGCGGCCACCACCGTCAGGGCTGTGACGCCTACCTTGACCCGAGTCGACGGGTGATATCCGTGGGTGACCGCCAAGAGGCCGATCACCAGGATCAGGGTGATGCCGAACGAACGCGAGAAGGCGTCCAGGTCATAGGCCAGGTAGTACATCGGGCTCGACTTGTGAGCGCCGAACAGCGACCACAGCAGGAAGTTCGTGGACGACACGGCCACCACGAGGTACTCGAGCGTCAGCAATTGGTTGCGGTAGTTGCGCCAGAGCTTGGAACCGAAGGTCCAGGTCGTCGCCATCAACCACAGATCGGACGCGAGGAACAGCAGGTCCTTCATCGGTGGCTCCTCTCGATTTGAGTCGTCGGATCATGTCGTCCGACTGGATCAGTTGATCGAGTTTGTGACGCGCACCACTCGGTGTCAATGGCCAGAACCGACATTGAGGTGCATCCGGCGGAAGTCGGTGCACGGTGCACCGGACCCCCGCGAAGCAGGTGCGCGCTGTTGTTGTGACCGGCGTCATAGCCGTCGACAGTGGTCTGCATCTGTAGCGCCATGAGCAAGGAGTGGGCAGTCATGACAATTGAGGTATCCGAGGCGGTCGAGCAGGTCGACATCGTCATCATCGGGGCGGGAATCTCTGGGATCGGAGCAGCGACCTACTTCACCCGGGAGCTCTCCGGAAAGTCCATCGTGGTGCTCGAGGGTCGCGACAACATCGGGGGCACCTGGGACCTGTTCCGCTACCCGGGCATTCGATCCGACTCGAACCTGCACACCTTCGGATACGAGTTCAAGCCCTGGCTCCACGAGACGGCGATCGCAGACGCGCACCTGATCCGGGACTACCTCCAGGAGACCGTCGAGGAGAACGACCTCGCACGTCGAATCCGATTCCGCCACAGGGTGGTCAAGGCAGAGTGGTCGTCGGAGGACTCGCTCTGGACGCTGACGGTGGGCGTCACCGATGCGCAGGGAGAGACGACCTCGAAGACGATCCGTACCGGCTGGATCTTCGCCGCGACCGGCTACTACCGCTACGACCAGGGCTATTCACCTGAATTCGCCGGCCGCGAGGACTTCGCCGGCCCGGTCGTCCATCCACAGCACTGGCCCGAGGACCTCGACTACAGCGGCAAGAAGGTCGTCATCATCGGCAGCGGTGCCACCGCGATCACGATGGTGCCCGCGATGCTCAAGGGCGACAGGGCTGCCGCGCACGTGACGATGCTGCAGCGCACGCCCACCTACATCGCGGCCATGCCTCGCATCGACCGCGTGGCGCTCCTCCTGACCAAGGTGCTGG
This sequence comes from Marmoricola sp., assembly GCA_051961575.1. Taxonomy (GTDB): domain Bacteria; phylum Actinomycetota; class Actinomycetes; order Propionibacteriales; family Nocardioidaceae; genus Marmoricola. The sequence continues at coordinate 6,987 of JBQCDC010000288.1, read as the reverse complement.
GCGAGAAGAGGGGCTACGCCGTGACCCGCTTCAAGAACATCTGGCTGGAGCGTGGACAGGTGCTCTTCCTACGCCGCTTCCCGAAGATCGGCCGTCGCCTCCTCCGTCAGGACAACCTGAAGCGTCTGCCGAAGGGCTATGACGTCGACAAGCACTTCAATCCCCCGTACAACCCGTGGGACCAGCGTTTGTGCCTGGCGCCCGACGGCGACTTCTTCGATGCCATCAGGGCCGGCGGTGCCGACGTGGTGACGGACAAGATCGTGCGCTTCACGCCGACCGGCATCCTGCTCGAGTCGGGCGAGGAGCTGGCGGCCGACATCATCGTGACCGCGACGGGCCTCAACATGCAGCTGTTCGGCGGGATGCCCATCGTCGTCGACGGGCACAACGTCGACATCACCGAGTCGTTCGCGTACCGAGGCATCCTTCTCAGCGGAATCCCGAACTGGGCGATGGTCGTCGGCTACACCACCTCCTCGTGGACCCTCAAGGTCAGCCTGATGTGCCGCTACTTCATCGATCTGATCAAGCACATGGATGCGCACGGGTACATCGAGGCCGTCCCGGTCGCCGAGCCCGGCATGGAGTCTCGCCCGGTGATGGACCTCCAGTCCGGCTATGCGAAGCGCGGAGCCTCAGTGATCCCCAAGCAGGGGCCGTCGGCTCCGTGGCGGATGGCGTTGTCCTACCAAGAGGATGCCAAGGCCTTGCGAGGACCCCTCTTCGACAAGCACCTGAAGTTCAAGCAAGGACCCGCTGCGGCACACCGCGCACAGGAGAGGAGCGCAGCTCATGTCTGAGCACAAGGCGGTGCAGGCGATCGATCGATTCGCCCACCTCACCACGGGAGTGACGATCTGTTTCCGCGTCTACGGGGAGTCCGCGGACCCAACCATCCTGCTCGTCGCCGGGCTCGGCGAGGACCAGACCTACTGGGGCGACGCGTTCGTCGGGTCGTTGGTCTCTCGGGGCTACCGAGTGATCACCATGGACAATCGCGATGTCGGCCAGTCCTCCTTCGCCACGATGCCGCCGCCGCCACTCTGGCGCCAGGTGCTCGCGCAGCCGCGTAAGGACGCGTACTCGCTCGCCGACATGGCACAGGACTGCGTCGGCCTGCTCGACCACCTGCGCATCGACCAGGTGCACCTGGTCGGTCGATCGATGGGCGGCATGATCGCTCAGACCATCGCGGCCACCGAACCGCAGCGTGTCCTGTCGTTGACCTCCATCTACTCGACCACCGGGTCGACCAAGGTGGGCCAGCCGGCGAAGTCGACGATCCGGCTCCTCGTCATGACACCCGAGGCGAAGACCCGGACCGATGCCGTGCGCGCCCACCTGCGGCTCACCCAGCACATCGCCGGGACGGCCTACCCCATCGACGACGCTGAGGAGGCCGCGATCGCGGCTCGGGGATGGGACCGGTGTGCGGGCGACCAGGCCGCCGGCGTGGCCCGGCAGATCGAGGCGATCCAACGGTCCGGGGACCGAACCGCTCAGTTGCGCACGATCACGGCGCCCACGCTGGTCATCCACGGCGACCGCGACCTGATGGTTGCGCCGAGCGGTGGGGTCGCCACCGCCGAGGCGATCGGCTCGGCGCAGCACGTGGTGATCCCGGGGATGGGCCATCACATCCCGGAGGGCCTGGTCGACCCGATCACGCGCTACATCGCCGGGCATGCGGATCGAGTGAGCGCTGGAGGCTCCTACGTGGAGATCTCCTGACCATCGAGCTCGGGATCGGCGAGGGTGAGGAAGGCCCCTCGCCGATCCCGCACATTCAGGGCAAACTGCCGAGCATGGAGGAACTCTGGCCCGCGCCTGGACCCAAGGCGGCAGAGGTGATCCGGTCGGTATGCCGGCAGCTGCTGACCGAGACCGAAGGCCTGACCGACGCCGTCACCGGTCCCTCCCTCACGGGTCAGAACGACCCAGCCCTGCTCTCCGACGCCTCGCTCTTCACCGAGGAGCGTCAGGTGAACCGGGACGAACTCGTCCACTGGCTCACTGCGAACATCCAACATCCCGGACTACGCGTCGAGACCTCCTTCAACACCAGGGTCACCGACTACATCCGCGATCTCGCCTCCCGCGGAATAGCACCGGACTTCGCTGGCGGATGGCGGGCGGCGGTCCCGATCACGTGGCGCCGCTGGCTTCAGGAGTGCTTGCGGCAGTGCAGCGACCCGGAGGTTCTCGAAGAAGTCCTCGACGTGATCGCGCAGTCGATGGTCCAGTACCCCCTCGACTGGATGGCGACAGCACGCGAGATCGCCCTGACCGACGCAATGGGCACCGCGGACTCCGCCGCGATCGCCATGATCCAGATGATCGCCAGCGGCGCGACCGTCCCCCAGGACTTCGCCGAGGCTCGGCTCAACTATCGACTCGCGCGCTGGCACCGCGCGTTTGTCCTCTGGACGGACGATCCTGGCCATGCCGCCCGGCTGGATGAGGCCGTTGCGGCGGTGCGCGCCACGCCATCCGCAAGCAGAGCACTGGTCGCGCGCGCCACCACGACATCGCGGTGGATCTGGCTGTCCGGGCCTGAGAGCCCAGATCCGCACCCGGTGGAGAAGGTTCTGGCGAAGGCAACCGAGGTACAAGTTGCCGTGGGACGGCCAGGCTTCGGACTTGAAGGATTCCGCGCCAGCCATCAGGACGCCCTAGCGGCGCAGGCGATGGTCGTTCGGCTCGGTTCGGACCGACGCATCACCGAGTACGCCGACGTGGAGCTCATCGATACGTTGACGAAGGATCGCGCAAGCGCGCAGAGGTTCGTCACCAACACTCTCGGGCCCCTCGCCGAAGCGGACGAAGCCCTCCGTCAGACGCTCCTCACCTACGTGCAGAGCGGGTTCAACACCACCCGCGCCGCCGCGACTCTCTACGCGCACCGCAACACCGTCGAGCGCCGGGTGACGCGGGCCAATGAACTGTCGACCGTGAAGGTGGAGGACAACCCCACCCACGTCGCCGCCGCCCTGCTGGTGCTGGAGCTTGCGCCGGACATCGCGGCGGCTGCACCGGCCTAGGGCTGCGCCGGCTCGCCCAGGCGGTTGTACCAACGAAGCGCCGGCAGGACGAGGGCGGTCACGCCGGCGAGCACCACGAAGGCAGTCGCGGAGTGGTGCACCAGGATCCCGACGATCGTGGTCACCAGCACGCCGCCAAGGTTTCCGGCCAACCAGATGAGGCCGGCAGCTGTTCCTTCCGCATCGGGCGCATACCTCTCGGTCAGGGCGAGGACGATGGGCAGGGCCGGCAGCAGCGCCACCCCGATGGCGATCAGCATGAGGTAGCCGGTCGCGGTGCTGGGGACCAGGGCCAGAACCAGACAGGCGACAGCGGTCACGATGATCGCAACACTCATGACCTTCACTTCGCGTTGCCGCTTCTCCGCCCACACAGGAACGATCGCGCAGCCGACGACGCCTGCGATGGTGGTCAACGCGAGGATGATCCCGGCGCTCGCCTCCGTGACTCCAGCGGGCTGGAGCAAGGACTGGGTATACGTGGTCAGTGCGATGAAGGTGCCCATCGGGACAATGACGAGCACGCACAGTCGCCGAAGGTGGCGGTTTCCGAGCGCGGCGCGGAACGATTGCAGGCCGCCGGTCGCCGGCATCTCTTCGACCGATGCCCGAGGGCGCACCAGGCAGAGGGTCGCGATCAGGTACACCGCAGCGACCAGCGCGATCAGCGCGGTGACCAACGTCAAGGTGCGGATGTGCTGGGCACCCGGAAGGATCGCACCGACGGCGAAGCCGACCACCATGCCGGCGAACGTCGCAGCCGATGCCATGCCGATGCCCGCGGTCCGGTCCTTCTTGGCGAGATAGAGCACGACCAGGCCGGTGATCCCGTTGAGGACGAGCGGCTGCCCAAAGGCCGCCACGATCTGCCCCAGAAGCGCCCAGGAATAGCTGTCGCCTCCGAGCCTCAGAAAGGCACCAACTGCCGTGAGGACCGCGCCTGCGATGAGTCCTGGCCGGAAGAAGCGATCCAGGATCAGCCCCGCCGGGATCGCGAAGATGACGTAGACGAGCACGAAGACCTCGGCGAGCCAGCCGATGGCAGTCTCCGACACACGGAAGTGATGCGCCGCGTCATGCGTCACGGGCGCGTAGTTCACGAGCAGCGCCTGGGTCGCCGCCGCGAGAAGCCCGTACGCGACGATGACCGACCACCGGCTACGCCCATGCGCCTCGGCAGCCGGGTCGCCAGAGGTGGCACCAGCGACATCCGGCCGCCGATACCGAGCGTCGGTCAAGTTCCGCTGAGTCATGACACATGTCCTTCCGCGTGATCGTGGTGACCACTGTCACACCGCGATGCGGCCGGTACTACAACACTGTGCACCCCGATTCCCAGAAGCGTGTGCACGCTGTCGCCTCCCCATCCCTTGACACGCCGCTCGGGCCGTCCCAAGAATGGGTCATCTGACTCGATCATTTGACTAAGTGAGGGCGCGTGCCGAATACGAAGAACACAGCCGACGTCGCGATCCTGGGATGCGGCAACATGGGCGCAGCCTTCGCACGGGCGCTGCTGGCATCGGGGCGCAAGGTGGCGGTGTGGAATCGCACGGCTTCGCGTGCCCAAGCACTGGCGACCGACGGAGCCGTCGTTCACGAGAGCGCTCGGAGCGCCGCTGCCGATGCGGCTCTGACGATCCTCTGTGTCGGGACGGCCGCAGATGCACGTGAGGTCATGGGCTCGTTCGACACCGGCGACCTTTCCGGCCGAACCGTCCTCAACGTGACGAGTGGTACTCCCGATGAGGCTCGCGATCTCGGCGAATGGGCGGTGTCGCAAGGTCTCAAGTATCTCGACGGCGTGATCCTCGCCTACCCCGAGCAGATCGGCACCGAGACCGCCCGGATCCTGGTAGCCGGCGACGAGGAGCTGTGGCAGGAGCACCAGGAATGCCTCCGCTCCCTCGCCGGACTGTCCGCCTATGCGGGCCGAGACTTCGCCGCCGCGGCGTCGGTCGACACCGGGTTGGTCGGCGCGTTCTATATCTCGAGTCTGGTGGCATTCGTCGAGGCCACCCGCTTCATGACCAACGCGGGCGTTCCGCCCGAGCTCATCTCTGAGCTGCTCGACGACATCACCACTCTGCAGCATCAACTGCGCCTGATCCTGGGCCGGGTCACGGCGGATGACTACTCCACCGACCAGGCGACGCTCCACGTCTATGCCGAGGTGGCGCAGTCCTTCTCAAGCGTGATGGGTGATGCGCCGATCGCCAACACCACGGCGCGCATCCTTCAGGAAGGCATCCGTGCCGGCTTCGGTGAGGAGGATCTCGCGGCGCTCTTCAAGCTCTAGGACGTGCTCTTGGGACGGCGCCTTAGGTAGGCCTCGATCATCTCCGCCGCCATTTCCGCGGTACGCATCGCCCCCTCAGGATCTGCCTCGGTCACCAACTGCATCGCCAGGCCATCGATGATGGCCGTGAAGACACGGGTGAACGACTCCAGGTCGTCCTCGGACAATGAGCCTCGGAGGCCGCGGAAGATGTCCTTCCAATCCCCGATGAACTTGGCGTAGGCATCACTCGCGATATCCCGATTGTTGCGCTCTCCCCACAGCCAGATCTCCAGCTGCGCTCGCGAGTAGTCGGGATTCTTGACACCCCAAGCCGCCATGGAGAGCAGCAACTGGCGGGCACCAGCGGGGAGGCTCTTGCTGTCCTTCTCGACGCTTTCGAAATCAGCCCGAAGCAGCTCGCCAAGCTCCTCGAAGACCGCCCAGAGGAGGTTCTCCTTCGTCTGGAAGACGTAATGGAGGGTCGCCAGCGGCGCACCCGCCACCTCGGCGATCCGTCGGGTGGTGGCACCGTCGACGCCCTCGCGAGCGATCACGGTGACGGCAGCCTCAATGAACTGCTTCCTTCGTACCTCGGCCGGGATGTGCGCCACCGGACCCCCTAGAGCGACTTGATCAATTGAACAAGTCGCACGCTAGCACGGGCCTTACTGCTGAGTGAGCACCCGCTCGAGTGCTCCGGCTGTCGCCTCGACATCGGCCGACGTGTGGGTGGTGGAGAGGAACACCTTGCCTGACGGCATGAACAAGAAGCCTTGGCGCAACATCCGTTCGAGGATCCGGTCCCATAGCCCGCCGGTTCCATGGAGGCCCGTGGCACCGCCCTCAGGCACGTATTGGAGAAGCGAGCCGACCCGGTTCAAGCTGCCCCGGCCCGCTTCCTTGGCGAGCACAGCTCCGACGCATTCCTCGAACTCATTCGAGATGGTCTCGAGCGTTTCGTAGACGCCGGGCTCAGCGAGCGCGCGCATGGTCGCCTCGACCGCGGCCAGCGCCAGCGGATTGGAATTGAAAGTCCCCGCATGCACGACCCCCGCGGTGACCTGATCGATCAGATCGCTACGACCGACCACCGCGCTCTGCGTCAATCCGCCTGCCATCGCCTTGCCGAAGACCGAGAGATCAGGCCGCACGCCGTACTTCTCAGCCGCTCCCCCGCGCGCGATCCGGAATCCGGCGATGACCTCGTCGAAGATGAGGACCACGCCGTGGCGATCGCAGAGCGTACGGAGCGTCGGTAGGAACTCCGGCAACGGCGCCTCGACGCCCCCGTTGCTCAGAATCGGGTCGACGAGCACCGCCGCGATGTCCCGCTCCACGGCTTCGGCCATCAGGCGTTCCGCCATCGCGACGTCATTGAAGCGACAGACCACTAGGTCGTCGAGCACGCTCGGCGACTGACCCTTGGTGGCCGGCGCCGCTGGCTGATCACTGTCGCTCTCAACGAGACCGGCGTAGACCGAGTCGTGCCAGCCGTGATAGCTCCGGGCGAATTTGAGCACCCTTCGGCGACCGGTGGCTGCGCGAGCAAGGCGGAGCGCTACCTGCACGGCCTCGGTGCCCGTGTTGCTCCAGAGCAGCCGCTCGCCGTGGGGTACGGCATCAAGGACCGCTTCGGCCGCGAGGTACTCGAGCTCGTGGCTC
>JBQCDC010000287.1:0-4079 GCA_051961575.1 Marmoricola sp. | reverse complement strand
CAACGCGATCAGCAACGGCTGGTGGGGTCATGAGGGTGCGGGCAAGACCGGAACCAGCATGTTCTCGCTCGACGGCCTGGGCAGCGCGGTGGCGCCGCCGACCTCGGCGACCCTCGCCGCGCAGCTCGCCAAGATCGGCCCCGACGCGACCCCCAGCAACCTGCACGTCGCCTTCGTGCTGACCTCGGCGGACGGCTCGGCGGAGAAGCCGACCATCACCGCGGGGGAGACCGTAGGTCAGGCGTTCCAATGGTTCGACGCCTCGGGCGTCGGTCACTCGATCGCCGGTAACAACCAGTCCAACGACTACGTCGACGCGGTGTCGACCGAGACCAGCTACAACGGCTGGTTCAATGCCGGGCAGAAGCCGTACGGCTTCGACGACAGCTTGGTCGCCCACGACGCGGCCGACCCCGGTGACCCCGTGTCGGCGCATCCCATCGGTACGTCGATCCTGAACACCTGGCCGGCGGGCACGCACGTGAGCCTCGTGTACTACGTGTCGACCTCGAACAACGCCAACAACGAGCCCATCGTCACGCGCGGCTCCGACGGCAAGGCCGAGACCGCCTGGATGCCGTTCACCACGGTCGCGATGCCGACTGACCACAGCCGCGACCCGCTCGGGTCGACCTTCCCGTCCAGCTATGACACGGTCCGCACCTCGGCCGGCTACGCCGTCGCCGGTGGCGCCGTCGCACCGACGGTCAACCTCAAGGACAGCTGGAGTGCGGGCAACGGAACGCTGACCGCCTCGCTCGTGGACTCGTCGAACCACGCGCTGACCAACGCCAGCGGAACGATCCAGTTTGTCGCCCGGGGTGCCAACGTCAGTGGCGGCACCTTCAACAACTACGGGTCGCCGGTCACGGTAAGCGCGACCGGAACGGCGTCTATCCCGATCACGGGCCTCACGGCCGGTCAGTTCCAGCAGTTCGAGGCCATCTACACGCCTGACTCGGCAGCCTCGTCCTCGTACACGACGGCCACCTCGGGCCTCGACCAGGCCTTCTACCACTCGGCGACCTCGACCACTGTGGCGGTGAGTGGAACCCTGCGCTACGGCTACAAGCAGACGATCACCGGGACCGTGACCTCCACCGGCGGTGTGCCGACCGGCACGGTGACCTTCTACGACAAGGGTGTCAGCATCGGCTCCGGCACGCTGTCGAGCACCGGCCACGCCAGCATGTCCAAGGCGTTGTCGCTCGGCGCCCACTCGATCTCGGTCAAGTACGCCGGCGGCACCATGTTCAGCGGCTCCAGCTCGTCAGCGAAGTCGGTGACCATCGCCAAGGGCTCGCCGTCGATCACCGGGACGCTGTATCCGGTTGCCTCGAAGATCCGTCGGGGCACGACGCCGAAGCTGACTGTGACCGTCAAGGCTTACAACCTGAAGCCGACGGGCACCGTCACGATCGTTGTGCTCTCGCCGAGCAAGCACACCACCACCTACAAGGTCACCCTGCGCTCGGGTGTCGCGGTGCACTACCTGCCGAAGGCAGTCCACGGCACGTGGAAGGTCACCATCAAGTACTCCGGCTGCTCGACCGTCGCTTCCGGGTCGAAGGCGATCAGCTACTACGTCCGGTAGCCGACCGATGTTCCACGGCGGCACCGGGCTCCGGCCCGGTGCCGCCACCAACAGGTTTCGAGGATCCATGACCGTCACGACGCCCCAACACCGGCAGGCACCGGCACCGCTTCTCAGGTCCGGGGTCGGCCTGGCCGGGTTGGCGATCGCCCTGGGCAGCGCGCTCGTGCTGATTATCTCGCGGGCGGTGCGGGCCTCCGCCACCACCGTCGACGGCTCCGACTGGGGCTCGACGGGCACGCTGGCCAGCGACAGTGCCGTCACCGTCCGGTGGGACAACACCGGAAACCCGGCGTCGAGTGTCGTGTACCGCGACATCCGGCAGATCGTCGCGCACAGCGGCGGCAAGAACTACCTGAACATCGACCAGTCGCTCAACGACGACTACTACAACACCTTCGGTGCTCAGAACGGCCTCGGCGGATTGAGCGTCACGGTCTCGCAGACGCGGAACCTGGTCGACCAGACCGTCAACCTCTCGGTGCACGGCGTCAAGGGCGGCACCAACGTGCTCGGCGGCAACTCCGAGGCGTACCTGCAGGTCTTCCAGTGCTGGGGTGGTCTGAACGCGGCCGGTCACCCGGATGCGAACGCGCCGGAGCCGGACCCGTCCACCTGCCAGGTCGGCGGCATCGGCGCAGACTCGCGGGGCGGAAGCGCGGGCCTGTCCGAGGGGCGCTATGTCGGCGCCGACCCGATGGCCATCGGCGGCGACTGGCAGAACTACTACGGCAACACGAAGGGCGACGTTCCGTTCACCGCGATCAGTGGCGCGATCTCAGGAAGCACCGCCAAGTTCCTGAACTCCTACTACAACCAGACCACCACGAACGAGCTCTCCAGCGTGAACATCGGGCCGGATGGCTCGGCCAACCGACCGTTCGAGACCCAAACCGGCCAGGAGGCCCCCGGCCTGGGTTGCGGCGTCCGTCCGAACATCGCGAGTACCCGCACCTGTTGGCTGGTCATCGTTCCGCGGATCCACAGCGACATGATCTCCAGCGGGCCGATCGCACCGTCGCTCTGGGCGCAGCGACTCCAGGTGAAGCTCGTCTTCCGCCAGGGTGCGTCGACCTGTCCGGGCAACAAGGCGCGCACCCTTATCGGCGGCTCGGAGATGGTGACCGACGCGGCGGCATCCTGGACGCCCGGCGTCTGCAACTCCCAGAAGATCGAGCTGGGCTACACGAAGCTCGGCGACGAGGTGGCCCGGAACCAGTTCCAGACCGGCGTCAACCAGGAGATCCTCAGCTCGCGGCCGGTCGCACTCGGCACGCCCGCGATCAACGTGCCGTTGGCGCTGACGGCACCCGTGTTCGCGTACTCCCTGACGTATCAACCGTCCTGCGTCGAGCTCAACCCGGCACCGTCGACCGATGCGGAAGCGCAGAAGTGTGGCTATTCCAACCTCGCCGAGCTCCAGGCGGACTGGAAGCGCGCAGGCACCCCGGTTCGGTCGCTGAACCTGGATGCGCGGCTGGTCGCCAAGCTGCTCACGCAGTCCTACGACCAGGCCCTGATCAACCGAAGCGGCCTGACCCAGGTCCCCTGGATGCTGGCCGAGCCGGCGAACCTCGCGCACGACCCGGAGTTCGTGAAGCTCAACCCCGGCCTCGCGCACGAGAGCCTCACCGCAGGTAGCCCGGCCCTGAAGATCGACCACCTCATCCTGGAATCGATCCGCTCCGACGCGGCCGCTGAGATCTGGAACTGGATCCTGGCCGACCCGCAGGCACGAGCGTTCCTCAACGGCTGCCCCGACCCGTGGGGTCACGTCATCGACCCGTTCTACTCGACGCGGACCTACGAGGGTTGCCAGAGCCAGGCGGCCACCCTTGCCGCCGCGAACAAGGCCGCTCGCGACTCGACGACGGTCTCGACGAACTACGTGGACCAGCCCCTGACCTATCCGCCGGATGGTTCGCCGTATCCCGAGCCGACCTGGCAGACCTACCAGGCGCCCGGCACCAACGAGCTACCGCTGACCGTTGTCGACTGGCTACCGACGGTCACCTCGATGACCGACGGCGGCCGCGACGTGGCGATCGGCTACCTGCCGCAGAACAGCAACTGGTGCGACCCGACCATCTACGACATCGCCACCTGCGGCCCGCCGCCGGGCAAGTGGAACGACCTGAAGATCCGGCAGCCAACCGGAAGCCTCGGCTTGATGGCGATCACGGATGCCGGCACGGCTGCGCGCTTCCAACTCGCCACCGCGAATCTCTGCGACAGCGACGGCACGCATTGCGTGGGCGCGGACGCCGGTTCGCTGCGCAAGTCCTCGGCCCGGTTCGTCTCCGCCGGCGCTGGCGGCTTCCTGGTGCCGGCGTCGACGCCGGACTACGCCGGTGGCGCCTATCCGCTCACGATGCCGGTGTACGGGATCGTCGCGCCGTCCTTGGACGTGGCGGAGCGTCGCAGCTATGCCAACGCCTTCGAGTACGTGGTCAATCAGGGCCAGCGGCCCGGATACGCCGTCGGC
>JBQCDC010000286.1:0-2639 GCA_051961575.1 Marmoricola sp. | reverse complement strand
ACGGGCATCGCCGGAGGGGCGACGAAGTCGCTCTTGGCCTGCCACTCGACCTCTTGGCCGCCCAGCTTCTCGTTGACCGGCTGCTCGAGGATCGACGCCGCGGTCATGTAGCAGAGGCCCGGCAGCGCCGAGGCCCAGCCTGCGAGGGGCCGGAACAGGACCACGCTGGCCTGCTTGAGCAGCACGCGGAGGGCGTTGGTCTGCGCCGTGGCGAGCGTCGTGACGTGGAACGCCACGTTGTCCGCCGACTGCCGCTTGCCCACGAGGGCCACGGGCTCGTCGGTTCCGGCGACGATCATCTCGGTCACGGCCGACTTGTACTCGAACTGTGCGAGCGCGTCCCAGTCGAGGCCCGGCTCGCCGTTCGGCCCGACGTCGGCGTAGACCGGGATCGCCGTGCCCGGCTGCAGCGGGTCGCTCAGCCACCCCGAGGTCGAGGAGAGCGTGATCGTCGCCGTCGTGATGACGACGCCCGCGCAGACCCCGGAGAGAACCTCGATGTCATAGGACACCGTGCGCCCAAGGGCGGCCTCGTAGTCCACCACGAAGTCCGAGCCGACGACGTTGCGGTGCCGTGCGCCGCGCACGGGGCGCCGCTTGCCGTCCACCGTCCGCCAGACGTTGATCTGGTTCGTTCCGGGGTCGAAGTCCTGGTAGGTCACCGAGACGTTTGGGCTCGGCGTACTGCCGGAGCTGAGCGAGATGAACGGCTGGTAGACCGTGTCCGTCGAGGTAGAGGCGTTCGCCGTGCCGGTCCATGCGTAGACGTTCCCTGCGGCAGCCGTGAACGAGCCGTCGAAGTAGGTTCCGACGGTTCCGGTCGCCTCGATGAGGATCGCCTCGCCGTCGAGCCAGTCGGAGGCCGCCCAGTTCGAGCCGCCCGTGACCGCCTGCGCCGTGAAGACCGCGTTGGTCACCGCCGCGCCCGATGTGCCGACCACCGTAAGCTGCGTCCACGTGCTCGCCGAGACGGCCACCGATGAGCCGGTGACCGTGTTGACGATCGCGTTCGAGCTGTTGCGGAAGTCGACCTTGAGCTGGAGCGTCTGCGCCTTGGAGCATCGGACCCAGATCTGCGTGGCGTACTGCGTAGCAGCCGAGAGACCCGTCTGGGTGTAGGAGATACCGCCCGAGATCGCCGTGGTGGCGACGGTCCACGTCACTCGCGGAAAGCCGGGGATCGAGAGGTAGCCTGCCCCCGAGTTCCACGCCACCGACGCAGTGCCGCCCGTCCCGGCGACGGCGGCGTAGTTCGTCGCCGTCGTCGCCGCGGATGGGTTCGTGGCGAGGTTCGTCCGGGTGGTCACGCTCACAGCGACGGCCTCCTAGCCCCTCGGAAGTCGGCAGCATCGATGGCCTGCCCTGCGACCGTGCTGACGTAGCCCTTGAGCTGCTGCCCGTTCTCGAGGACTAGGTAGAGCTGTTGCGGTGCCGACGAGAACGCGCCCGAACTGCCCCCCATCGCCGCGAATGCCGGCGACAGATCGAGCGAGCCCGCGACGGTGTTGGTAACCTTCTGGAGTGTCGAGCCCAGTGCGGGCATCGAGCCCTCGATGCCGTCGATGAGGCCACCCATGATCCAGCCGCCGTGAGGCTTGAGCATGACCTTGTCGTACTCGGGCGGACCCTTGTGGTCGGCGATGAACTGCGTCACTGATGCCAGCACGCCGTCGAGCGGCCCGAACATGGCCTGCTGGATGCCGCTGACGAGACCGCCGATGATCTGCTGGCCGACACCGAGGAGCCAGCCGCCAGCTCCCGCGAGAGCACCAACGACACGCCCTTGCAGGCCCTCGACGGTCGCAACGACCTCGCCCATTCCGATGTCGAATTCGCTGACCATTCCGGAGACCGCTCCGGTTATGGTGCCGAGGAGATTGCCGCGGAAGATCTCAGACTTGAGGATCATCGACGCCAGAGACTCGCCCCACTGCTGGTCCATCGTGACGATGTAGTTGTGGACGGTGATGCCCGAGTTGTCGATGTTGTTGCTGATGTCGTTCGTGGCCTGGTCGAGCTGCGGCAGCGCGTCGGTGACCGACTTGATGCCGTCGGTGACCTTCTTCATTGAGTCGCCAAAGTCTTTGGCAGCCTTCGCCACGGTTCCGTCTTGGCCCATGGTGCCGTCGGCGTTCGTGCCCACCTTGTTCATCGCCGAGCCGAAGCCGGCCGCCGCGTTCCCGGTGGTGCCCGAGGTGCCGCTGCTGTCGCCGAAGACGCCGAGGAACGAGCGGGAGATGTTGTCCAGCGCGGGCTGGATGTCCTTCTCCCAGAGTCCCGAGAGCTGCGGCGCGACGTTGGTGACGAAGGTGATGAAGCCGTCGAGCGCCTGACCGAGGGCTGGCAGGAGCTTCGTGCCGATCTCGATGGACGTGGTCTGGAAGATCTCCTTGGCCCGGTCCAGCTTCGTGTTGAAGTTGTCCTGGATGTCAGACCAGCCCTTGACGTTCCCCGAGGCGTCGGCGGTGGCTCCCGCGACGGCGTTGATCGCCTGATGGGTGTAGTCCGCGTTCTCGCCCGTGAGCATGAGCGCGGTGTTCGCGCCCGTCGCGTCGCCCGTCAGGAGCCGCCACGCCTGCGCGTAGTTCTGCAGGACGGTCTCGCCGGACATCTGCTCGTTTCCGAGCGCGTGGGTCGAG
>JBQCDC010000285.1:0-5958 GCA_051961575.1 Marmoricola sp. | reverse complement strand
GTTCACCGATCGGGTCGGCGTGTGCATGGCCACCTCGGGTCCCGGCGCGATCCACCTGCTCAACGGCCTCTACGACGCCAAGCTCGACCACGTGCCTGTGGTCGCGATCGTCGGACAGACCAACCGGTCGGCCATGGGTGGCGCCTACCAGCAGGAGGTCGACCTGCACACGCTCTTCAAGGACGTGGCCAGCTACGTCGAGACCGTCACGGTTCCCGAGCAGTTGCCCAACGTGCTCGATCGCGCGATCCGGGTCGCCACCTCCCGTCGTGGACCGACGGCCCTCGTCGTCCATGCCGACGTTCAGGAGCTGGAGCACTCGGCACCTACCCACGACTTCAAGATGGTGCCGTCGAGCCTGGGGCGGACCTCGACCACCACCGTGGTTCCCGACGACGCCTCGATCCGGGCCGCTGCCGAGATCCTGAACGAAGGCGAACGCGTCGCGATCCTGGTCGGCACGGGCGCCGCGGGCGCGTCCGTCGAGGTCGCCGAGGTCGCCGAGCTGCTCGGCGCAGGAGTGGCGAAAGCCCTGCTGGGCAAGGACGTCATCTCCGACGACCTGCCCTACGTCACCGGGTCGATCGGCCTGCTCGGCACCCGACCCAGCTACGACATGATGCGTGGCTGCGACACCCTGCTCACGATCGGGTCCAGCTTCCCCTACTCGCAGTTCATGCCCGATTTCGGCAAGGCGCGCGGCGTCCAGATCGACTCGGACCCGACGATGATCGGGATGCGCTATCCCTACGAGGTGAACCTCGTCGGCGACTCACGTGCCACCCTCGCCGCCCTGCTTCCGCTGCTCAAGCCGAAGGCGGATCGGTCCTGGCGCGAGACCATCGACAGGAACGTCGAGCGATGGTGGGGCGTGATGGCCGACGAGGCCATGGTCGACGCCAAGCCGATCAACCCGATGCGCTTGTTCAGTGAGCTCTCGCCTCGCCTCCCGGACAACGCGATCGTCACGGCGGACTCCGGCTCCGCGGCCAATTGGTACGCCCGTCAGCTGCGGTTCCGCGGCAACATGCGTGGCTCCTTGTCCGGAAACCTGGCAACGATGGGACCGGGCATCCCTTACGGGATCGGCGCCAAGTTCGGCAACCCGGATCGCCCGGTGATCGTGTTCGAGGGCGACGGGGCGATGCAGATGAACGGGCTCGCCGAGCTGATCACCATCAAGCGGTACTGGCAGGACTGGAAGGACCCGCGGTTCGTGGTGGCCATCCTCCACAACGACGACCTCAACCAGGTCACCTGGGAGATGCGCGCGATGGGTGCGGCGCCCAAGTTCGCCGAGTCCCAATCGCTGCCCTGCATCGACTACGCCGGATTCGCCGAGAGCATCGGCCTGCTGTCGTCGACCGTCGAGCATCCGGACGATCTCGGACCGGCTTGGGATCGGGCGCTGTCGGCCGACCGACCCACCGTGCTCGACGTGCACGTCGACCCCGACATCCCACCGATCCCGCCGCACGCCACCTTGGAACAGGCGATCTCGACCGCGGAGGCATTGCTGAAGGGCGATGAGAACCGAGCCGGCGTGATCAAGGAGGGTCTGATGGTGAAGGCGCGCGAGATCCTGCACCGGCCCCGAGACTGAGCCGCTCCCGCTGAGGACCGACGATGGGCAGCGGGAAGGGCGACGCACCTCGTTGGCTGGCCCTCGGGGCGTTGGGCGTCGTCTATGGCGACATCGGGACCAGCCCCCTCTACGCGATGCGCACGATGCTGGGCACGGCGCCCCACGTCGACCGGACGACCGTCTACGGACTGACTTCGATGGCGGTCTGGGCGCTGATCCTGATCGTCAGCTGTCTCTACGTGGGCACGTTGATGGCCCTCGACCACGACGGCGACGGCGGCCTGCTCGCCCTGCTCACGCTGGTGCGACGGAAGGCACGCGGCCGGTTGCTGCGCGTCGCCACCGTGGTCGGGATGATCGGAGCGGCGCTCTTCCTGGGCGACAGCCTGGTCACGCCGGCCATCTCGGTGCTCTCCGCGACCGAGGGTGTGGGGGTCGCCGCCTCTTCGCTCACCCGCTTCGCGCTGCCCGCGGCGGTGGTGATCCTCTTCGGCGTCTTCGTGCTGCAGCGCGTCGGCAGCGGACGGATCGGCAGCATCTACGGCCCGGTCATGGTGCTCTGGTTCCTCACCATCGGCGTGGCCGGCGCCGGCGGGATCGTGCGCTCCCCCGGCTCACTCACCGCGCTCTCTCCGGTGTGGGCCTTCCGCTATCTCAGCAGCGACCCCGGGCCTGCGTTCCTCTCCCTGGGTGCGGTGGTCCTCACGATCACCGGCGCCGAGGCGCTCTACGCGGACCTCGGCCACTTCGGACGACAGGCGATCGCACGCTCCTGGTTCGTCTTGGTCTTTCCAGCGCTGGTGCTCGCGTACGTGGGCGAAGACGCCGCCGTGCTGAAGAACCCGAGTGCGGCCAGCCAGCCCTTCTACGCGGTCCTCCCGAGCTGGGCGACGATCCCCGTGCTCATCCTCGCGACCCTCGCCACGATCATCGCCTCCGAGGCGACGATCGCGGGCGCCTTCACGGTGCTGCACCAGGCCGGCGGCCTGGAGCTGCTGCCCCGGATGCGCACCCAGCACCCTTCGGCGGGCAGCGCAGGACGGGTGTACCTTCCGGCCGCCAACTGGACGCTGTGTCTGGCTGTGCTCGCGATCGTGCTCGGGTTCGGCAGCTCGTCATCCCTCGCCGGTGCCTACGGCGTCGCGGTGAGCTCGACGATCCTGAGCACCGTCACGTTGGCGGTCATCTTCGCGATGCTGAGAGGTGCTCGCCTGCGTGCGGTCGTCACGATCGTCTTGGGGATCTTCGCCTTCGTGTTCGCGATCGCGACACTCCCCAAGGTGGCGAGCGGCGGCTGGTTGCCGCTGTTGGTCGGAGCGGCGCTGGTGACCCTGATGGTCACCTGGCAGCGCGGTCGGCACCGGATGCGCAGCCAGCGCCACAAGATGGCACAGCCGCGATCGGAGTTCGTCTCCTCGTTGAAGGGCGTCAATCGGCGACCCGGTTCCGCCGTGTTCCTCAGCGACAACAACGAGACCACCCCGATCGCGCTCGCCTTCGTGCTCGAGCAGGAGCAGTCGATTCCGCAGCACGTCGTGGTGCTGAGCTGGCAGCTGGACGAGAAGCCCTCGTCCGAACCTCACGAGGAGGCCGTCGAGGTCCACCGGCTGGCCCCCGACATCGTGGCCGTGGACATCGTGATCGGCTATCGCGACCGACTGAATCCGCAAGCCCTGCTACGTCATGCCGTGAAGAGTGAGCCTGACCTTCTCGAGGGCCTGGATCCCGACGCGGCGATCTACTACCTCTCCCAGGAGATCCCTCAGATCAGCAAGCGAGGCGCGCTTCCCCGCTGGCAGCAGCGCCTCTTCACCGCGATCGACCGGATAGCGCCCGATCGCGCGCAGGAGCTCACGCTTCCTCGTGACCGGACGGTGGTCCTCGGCCGCGAGTTCACGTTGTGAGGGTCATGGTCTTCCCGTGGCTGGGTACCCCTCCGGCATGTCTGGTCCCTCCGTGATCTTGATGTTCATCGTGATCATCGTCATCGGCATCGCGCTTGCGGTCGCCGCCGCCCTGGAGCGCAAGCGCGCCCGCAAGGTCGTCGGCGAGCCGGATGAGGACCACCATGAGTGATCACTCGGGAAGGGCTCTGCTCCGCACCAGCTCCTCGGCGACCGCGCGCAGTTTGACGTTCTGCTCCTGTGAATAGCGCACGAGGACCTGGAACGCCTGGTCCTCCCTGAGCCCGTAGCGCTCCATCAGGAGTCCCTGCGCCTGACCGATGCGCTTGCGCGCGTCGATGGCGTCCCAGAGATTGCCCACCTGCCGCGACCGGGTGAGCGCGATCGCCGCGTGCCTCGCCAACACCTGCGCGACCGCCACGTCATCGCCGTCGAAGTAGTTCGCCCGACGGTCGTAGAGGTTGAGCGTCCCTACCGTCGCGTCGGTGGTGTACAGGCGCGTTCCCACCATGCTGCGGACGCCGATCGCGGCGGCCTCCTCGGCCCATGCCGGCCAGCGTTCCTCCGCTCGCGTGTCGTCCACGCGCACCCCGATGCGGTCGTTCACGATGTCGATGTCAGGACCTGCGCCGAGCCGACGTTGCGTGGCGTCCAGGCGTTCGATGACCGGATCCGTCGCGGTGACGAGCTCCAGCCGGCCCCGCTTGCCCACCAGGATCAGCGCCGCGTAGCTGCACTGCAGAGCGCTGAGTGCCGCACTCAGAACACGTTCGACCGTGTCCTCCAAAGAGCTCTCGGCGTGAATCCCCAACGCGATCTCATGGAGTCGAGAATCTCCATCTGTGCTCGTCACAGGGCGAGTCAAGCATCGCCCGCAATCCCGGTGCAACGCGGGGCGAGGCGCCTGGGCTAGTCCTCGTCCATGAACCGAACGCGGGGTGGCGTACCAGGCGCGCCGCCCTCCGCGTTCACCCGGCTCATCTTCTCGAGGAGCGAGCGAACGTCCTCACGGCGCGTGACCCGGCGGCCACGCCGACCGATCAGGATCTCCGAGCTCTGGCCCACCGTGGCGTCGGGGACCACCTCGTAGCCGGCCCGCGCGAGTTCGAGGATGACCTCGGTCGGGTCCTGGCCGGGCGGGACCTCGTAGCGCAGCGTCGTCTTCTCCGAGCGGACGCGATCGGTCCGGTCGCGCTCGCGCCGCACGAATCCCTTAGCCGCCATTCCGAGCGCGACGACGATGATCACGACAATCAGAACGGGTATCAAGATGGCGCCCATGACGAGCCTCTCCGAGAGCGGACGCGTGCCGCTGACTCACTGAGGAAATACCCGCTCCGAGGGGATGCATGCCGCGCCAGATGTGGGCTTCACGGGTTTCAAACAGCGCGATCGGGGAACCAAGACGTGGAAAGACGCCTACCGAGGAGACGCCATGCAAATTGGAGGAAGCCTTTTTCTGATCGCTATCGGCGCTGTGCTGCGCTGGGCGGTCGACTACCGCTATTGGGGCGTCGACATTCCCACCGTCGGCACGATCCTGCTCGTCGTCGGGATCATCGGCCTCGTCGTCAGCCTGTTCCTGTGGACGACGCGTCGGAGGAACGGTTACTACGAGCCGCCGCTGTGATCACGGACGCGGAAGGACTCCGCCCGGGAAGTAGCGCGCCTCGCTGCTCCACCTGAAGACGTAGGTCGCGTCGTGACCGTCGTAGCCCATATAGAGCGTCGCGTCGCCGGTCTTCGGATAGCCCGCTGCGCCCATGACACGCGGGGACCCGAAGGCCGTCAGGATGTTGTGACGGTGGACCCAGCCGGCGCCTCCGTCGTAGTACATCCAGAGGAACTCGGACCACAGCGGGTTGTAGGTCGACGCCCAGTTGGCGCGGCCCTGTCTCGTCCACGACGGAAAGCGCGGATCACGGCGAGTAGACGCGCCTGCCGCGGCGTACTTGTCCAGCGTCGAGTTGAGGCCGGTGAACGGCTGGAGGTGCCGAGCGACCCGATCCAAGTTGGTCAGCACGAGCAGCTGCTCGGCGACCGTCAGCGATCGGAAGTTCGACGGCAGGATCAGCCGGTGCAGGCCCTCCTTCGCCCGCGCGCGATTGAAGTCGCTCAGGGCGCCGGACAGGCAGGCCGAGCTGATGGTCGCGCTGGACATCGGGCAGGCACGCAGGCCTGACGGTGTGGTGGTGGGTGGAGTCGAGGCCGTGGCGGGCTCGATGGCCACCGCGAGCAACGCGATCAACGCGATTCCCAGAGCAAGTAGTGCACGATGGTTGGCCCGCATGGTCGCCCTCCCCACTAGTTTTCGAGTCGAGCGTAGGGCGGGCCGAAGACGGCCTGAAAGGGTGCAGGCCCTCCGAAGGAGGGGTGGGCGCGCCGTCCGACGTCACGGCGCTCAGTGGCAGGGGGCACCCTCGCAACAAGGGCGGATATAGCCGCACCCGTCACACCGCTCGTGCGACG
>JBQCDC010000284.1:0-2830 GCA_051961575.1 Marmoricola sp. | reverse complement strand
AGGGTGATCATCGCGGCAGCCTGCGCACAGGTGGCATCGTTGAACGCCTGCTTGATCGTGGCATCCGTCGGCGCACCCGTGGTGTCCGTGCTGTAGAACCACGTCTTCGTCGCCTCAGCGACCGCGAGCGACGCAGTCCGGAGGTACTGGGCTGCCGGGTCCGGGGGTGCGGTCGGTGCCATCCACACTGTCAGGTCGTCCGTGGTCGCGTAGATCAGCATCACAGCACCCCCGGATGGTT
Organism: Marmoricola sp.; assembly: GCA_051961575.1. Taxonomy (GTDB): domain Bacteria; phylum Actinomycetota; class Actinomycetes; order Propionibacteriales; family Nocardioidaceae; genus Marmoricola. The sequence continues at coordinate 2,589 of JBQCDC010000284.1, read as the reverse complement.
CAGTTCTCGGCCGGTTGTTCCGGCTGCTCTTCGGTGACGCCGAGCGACGCCAGGTAGTCCGCCTTCGCCTGCGCCTCCTTGATCTCCTTCATGGAGAGCTCGGCCACGACACGTGCGTCCGGTTCACCGAACAGTGCCGGGTGCGCCTTGCGGGCTTCGGCTTCCTTGATCTCCGTGACACCGGGAACGATCGGGTACCGTTTCCCCTCCACCTCGACGGAGTGGTAGTTCTCCCAGTCCTCGTCGGTGACGGAGTGGACGGTGCCGTTCGGCAGCTTCAGGTACTTGGCCACTGGGGGCTCCTCTCAGATTCGCCTAGCAGGCGCGGAAGCACACCCACTCGTGGCGGGTGTGCAACCGTGCGACCTAGGAGAGAACGACGAAACCCTTCTCGTCGCGCAGCTTGGCCACGCCGTAGAGGATGTCCACGGTGACCTGCACGCCGAGGTAGTTCGCCGCGTACGACATCGTGACGCGCAGCACGATCCCGGACACAGGGTCCTTGACCGTTGCCTGCACGGCACCCACACCGGCGGGCGCCTCAGGGAGGGTGCGCATCGCGAGGATGATCGCACCCGGGTCGAACGCGAAGTTCTTCGTCGAGTTCGGGGTGCCTGTCACGACGGGAACGAGCTGCGACTCGTGCAGGGCGAGACCGTAGATCGGCTTCGCTACCTGCCCGTTCGTGAGGCCCTGGCTGATGTCGCCGCGCTCCGCGTCGTTGAACGCGAAGTACGACTGCAGCGACGTGTCCGCCATCAGCGAGTTCACGTCCTTGGACGAGAGCACGAGGTGACGGTCACCCTGCGGCACCTTGTTGTCCACGAACTGCTTCCGTGCGGCGCGGAGCGTCGCAGCGGTCAGGTCCGTGCCCGACGTGCCCAGCGGGGTCGTGGAGAACCCGCTGTACAGGGCGAACAGGTCGGACTCGAGCTGGTTCACGAGGGCCGGGACGGTGGCCTTCATGTACTGCTCACGGAGCGACTGGTTCGCCTGTGCCTGGGTGACGTCCTCAACGAGGAACGACACCTCCTTGTGCTTGTTCAGGGTGACGGTGGTGTCGGTCGCGGTCGGCTGCTGAAGCGTGACCGGGGAACCGGCGGTCTTGTCGTTCGCGGTGAACGTGCCCGTGTAGGGGACGTGCAGCGTGTTGCCGACCTGGAAGGATGCGACGTCCGTGTCCTTCGTGGTGAGCCCGCAGAGCACGATCAGAGGTCGCAGGATCTCCAGTGCGGTGTTGGCCCACAGCTCCGGGATGAACGGTGCCGCGACGGTGGGGGTGATGTTGCCGGCCATGCCGGAACCTCCTTATCGGTTAGATGATTCGGCCATCACGGGTCGCGGCTTCGATCTCGGTCTTGTTCGCCTGGTAGAAGACCGGGTCTGCGAGCTGCGCTCTCGTGAATGTGCGCGCCGGCGTTGCACCGCCGGTAAGGTCCGCGCCACCTACGGCCGCCGCCTGGGAGGCCTTGAGTTCTGGGTTCGCCGCCACGTAGGCGGACACTTTGGATGCGACGTCGGCTGCGAACGTGTCCGATGCCGGGTCGAGGTCGTTGAGGATGCCTTCGCCGAGGATCGCGGCGCGGGCGAGGGGTTTCGCTCCCGTGTCGCGGAGAGCGTCGGACAGGGCCGACTTCACGGTGAGGTCACGGATGGTGGTGTCCTTCGCGGCAAGCTGCTGTCGCAACGCTTCCGGGTCGGGTTGTTCGTCACCCTTGATCAGGCCGAGGTCTTTCAGGATCTGGGTGCGTCCTTCGTCTGCGGCGGTCTGCTTCGCGTTGACGCGGGATGCGGCGTTCTCACGGTTGAGGCGCTGAATCTCGGCGTGCACCTTCTCCTGATCGCTGTACCAATCGGGGTAGGTCGGCTTCGCGGGCTCGTCGGTTGGCGTCTCGGTCGTCGTCTGGGCGCCGGTCGCGATCTCCCCGGCGAGGATCTGCTCCGCCTGCTCGTTCGTGAGCTGCTCGATCTCGGACATGCGTGTGTGCTCCTTCACCCGCACCTGGCGGGGTTTCGATGCGCCCTGCGACTTGCAGGGACGGGTTCAGCCCTTGTGGCCGTGATTCGAGGAGTGGTGTTCACCGGGTGCGTGTCCTGGCCATGCGCCGGTCGCACGATGGTGCAGGTTCGCGCACAGGCCCTTCACGACGCCGGGGGAGACGTACTTCCCGAGCTCGAGTTCGCAGCGTGCGAAGTCGCCATCTGTGCCCCACGCGATCTTCGCGGCGCCTTCACCGTGCGCCCAGTACTCCATGAGCCGTTGCGTGTTCTTCACGTCGTTCGGTGTGACTTCGCGGCCGGCGACCATGACGCACCTCCGTGGAATGGGGAAGCGGACGGGCTGACTACATCCGTTCTTCGCGGCTACCAGCCGGCACCTTTGTGTGTCCCGGTGGCGTTCGCTTCCCGCGCGGCCCGTTTTCGTCTTCTCGGGTGGGCTGACCCTCAGTGAGCGCCATTCCCGGAGCGCTGGACGTTTCTTAGATGCGGGGTGGCATCTTGATGTGATCGTTCGCGAGGTTCAGTTGCTCGCGCCGGGTCTGTCGTGCAAGCCCCGTACGGGCGAGGAAGTCACGGAGGCGGCGTTGC
>JBQCDC010000283.1:0-2046 GCA_051961575.1 Marmoricola sp. | reverse complement strand
TGGGCAACCGACGGCAGCACCGCTCCAGCCCAAGCCCGTCACGACCTACAGCACTCCGAGCGCGAGCGCCCCGACCAAGAGCCCACCGCCACGGCGGGTGAAGCCACGAAGGCCGCACATCGAACCGGCGCTCAACCGCTTCTGCCCGACTCCAGCCCTCGCTCCGATCACTCGAGCGCCAGGCACAGGCAAGACCATCGCCCTCACCTTCGACGACGGTCCCAGTCCCTACACTCCGCAGATCCTCGCGGTCCTCGCCAAGTTCGGTGTCCACGCGACCTTCTTCGAGACGGGCCTTCACGACACCGCCTATCCCCAGTACGCGAGAGCCGTCGAAGCAGCCGGCAACGTGATCGGCGACCACACCTACGACCACCCCAAGAACTGGGGTCTGCGCCGGTACTTCCCGGTGAGCGCTCAACGAGCCGAGGTGGCGAGGACCAGCGCACTGCAAGCGGGACTCATCGGGCACGCGCCGTGCGTCATGCGGCCGCCGGGCGGTGCGTGGGACCTGACGTCTCTGCGCCTCGTCCGCAGCCTCGGAATGTCGATGGTCCTCTGGACGACGGACGCGGAGGACTGGCGACAGCCGCCGGTTCTGTCGAAGGCATTCCAGCAGCGCCTCATCCGCAACGCCGAGGACGGCATCGACCTGCGCCACCCGATCCTCCTCATGCACGACGGGAAGGCCAGCCACGAGCCCGACTGCGGACCGCGCCGCTGCGCACCAGGCCAGGTCGGCTCGTTTCGAGGTAACACCGTCGCCGCGCTCCCGACGATCATCGAGTTCTACCTCGCGCACGGTTATCGGTTTGTAACTTTCGCTGCTTTCTCCCGCTGAAATTGGAGACGTCGCCAACTCGACTTCGCGAGGAGTTGGGTTACGTTGTGAGGGCTGTCACAACTCAGGCGAGGGAGCGGTGCATGTCGAAACGCGAGCCAACAGCGGGGGCTGAGATCGACGGGGCACCGGTCATCGGACCGAGCCGACGCAGCGTCGTCGGCTACCTCGTCGCCGCCCCCACGCTGGCAGTTGCGGTTCGACTGGGGATCGACACGCTCGCGACGGCCGCAGCCTCGGTCCCGTCGATCCCCGGGCCGGCGGATCTCTATGACCTCAACACCATGCTGACCGACGCGACGCTGCCGACGGCCAACCGGATCATGATGGTGGTCAACACCGACGGCACCGTCGACTTCGCTCTTCCACGAGCTGAGGTCGGTCAAGGCATCACCACCTCGACCGCCATGCTGATCGCCGACGAGATGGACACTCCGCTCTCCACCGTCAACGTGACGCTGGCCGATGCCCGGCCCGAGCTGATCTTCAACCAGCTGACAGGCGGGTCGAACACCACGATCTCCACCTACCGACCGATCCGGGCTGCTGCCGCGGCCGCGAGGCAGGCGCTGGTTCAGGCCGCGGCGAAACAGTGGGGTGTGCCGGCCTCGACGCTGACCACCAGCGAGGGCTACGTGATCAACCCGAGCGGTGCGAAGCTCAGCTACGGCAGCCTCGCCGCGGCGGCCGCGGTGCCGAAGACCGTGCCGGTCGGCGTCAAGCTGAAGTCGAGCTCGAACTTCAGCGTCATCGGCAAGCCGCACGGCCGTGTCGACGCGCTCGACATCGTGACGGGCAGGAAGACGTTCGCGATGGATCTCAAGATCCCGAACGCCTTGCCCACGATGGTGTGCCGGCCGCCGACGATCAACGGGAAGGTCATCGCGGTCAACAACAGAGCCGCCGTCCTTGCGATGCCCGGTGTCACCCACGTGGCCACGGTCCCCACCGGTGTCGCCGTCCGTGCGCGGACGTTCGGTCAGTGCATCGACGCGGTGCGTGCGCTCAACGTCACCTGGGGGCCGGGGCCCGACGCGGGCCAGTCCGACGCGACCATCCTGGCCAAGCTCAAGGCGGCCGAGATCCCCATGGTGGTTCCGTCAGTGCCGCTGGGAACGACCACGATCAACACCGACTTCACCTTCTGGTTCGCCAGCAACTCGGCGCTCGAGACCAACGCAGCTGTCGCCGACGTGCGCGCCGAC
>JBQCDC010000282.1:0-4089 GCA_051961575.1 Marmoricola sp. | reverse complement strand
GCACCGATCTGCAGCGGCATGATCGCGTTGCCGAAGCCGAAGAACAGCGGCGTCGCGAAGAGCAGCAGCATGATCGTGCCGTGCATCGTGAAGAGCTGGTTGTACTGCTCGTCGCTGAACAGCGCGGCGCCCGGGTAGGCGAGCTCCGAGCGGATCATCAGCGCCATGATGCCGCCGACCAGGAACCAGGCGAACGAGGTCGCCAGGTACATCTTGCCGATCAGCTTGTGGTCAGTCGTGGTGAGCAGGCGCACCACGTTCTGCCCGAGGGTGCGGCGCGGAACCACCACGCTCGTGGCGTCGACGACGGCGGTCACTGGTTTCCTCCGGTGGTCTCGAGGCCAGGCTGAACCCGGTCGTGCGTACTGCCCGTCGCAGGTCCGGCAGTCTCCGTGCTCTGCGACAGCTCCTTGATGTGCTGCTCGAACTGCGCCACGGTCACGACCTTGACGTTGAACAGCATGCGCGAGTGGTAGACGCCGCAGAGTTCGGCGCAGCGACCCTCGAACGTTCCGGTCACCTCGGGAATGATCCCGAAGGTGTTGTCGCGACCCGGGACGACGTCCTTCTTGAACAGGAAGTCAGTTCCCCAGAACGAGTGGATCACGTCGGGCGAGTACAGGTGGAACTCGACCTTCTTGCCCACGGGGAGCCACAGGGTCGGGCGATCGGCTGTGGTGCCGACGGCGTCGTGAACGACGACGTCATTGGCGAGCGTGGTGGGCGCCTGGATGAACGGCGGCACCTTGTTGCCCTGGCTCGCGTCACCGAGCGACTGGTTGTAGTTCGGGTTCGTCCGCAGGTTGTAGTTGAAGGTCCACGACCACTGCTGACCCACGACGGTGATGGTCACGTCGGGGTTCTTGAAGTCGTGGTCGACGTTGTCCTGCGTCTTGACGGTGAAGAAGAAGAAGACGACGACCATCACGACCGGAGCGAGGGTGTAGAAGACCTCGATCGGGAGGTTGTAGCGCGTCTGAACGGGGATCTCGTCCTCGCTGCGGCGGCGGAAGCGGATGCACGCGTAGAAGATCAGGCCCCACACGATGACGCCGGTGATCATGGCCACGATCCAGGCGTTCTGCCACAGGTGGAGGATGTCGTGACCCTCGACCGTGCGCGGCGCAGGCATCGCGACGCGCTTCCACGTGTCCTGATCGGCCTTTGAGCAGCCACTCAGCAGCAACAAAGCGCCAACGCCGACGCCACCGAAGGCGACCTTACGCAGGCGCTTGGGGAGTTCCAGACTCACAAACGAGCCCTTTCTCTTCTACTTCCGCAAAGACAGACAAGCCGAACCCTACTATCCGGCGTCGGGTCAGTCGCGTGCAGGGCTTGGTCAACGGCGGGTAAATTCGACGAGTGACCGCGGAGACATATCTCGACACCGCATCCGGGTCGCCACTGCACCCCGCAGCGGCCGAAATTCTGCAGCGCGCCACCGCTGCCGCGTTCGCGGATCCGCGTCGCCTCCACGACGACGCACGGCGGGCCCGGCTGCTCCTGGACAACGCTCGCGCGTCGGTCGCCGAGACCCTCGATGTGCGGTCTGACGAGGTCATTTTCGTCCCTTCGGGCACCCATGCCTGTCACCTCGGCCTGCTCGGTCTCATCAACCCCACCAGGCCTTCCGCGCACGTCGTGGTCAGCAGCGTCGAGCACAGCGCGGTGCTCCATGCCGCTCAGTGGCATGAGCGTCGCGGCGGCGTGGTGACACAGCTGCCGGTTAACGCCGAGGGCGTGGCAGATCTCACCCCTCTTCCGGCCGATGCGAGTGTCGTGGCGCTCCAGAGCGCCAATCACGAGGTCGGCACCCGTCAGCCGGTCGCGGCATTGCGAGCGGCCACCGATGCGGCGATCTTCGTGGACGCCTGCGCCTCGGGCGGCCGAGATGCCTTGCCGACCGAGTGGGACGCGATGGCGTTGTCGGCCCACAAGTGGGGCGGGCCCGCGGGTGTCGGGATCCTGCTGGTGCGTCGGGGCACACCGTGGTGGAACCCCTTCCCGGGCGATGACCGGGCCGATGAGCGAGCAGTGGGGTTCGAGAACATCCCCGGAGCGCTCGCCTCCGCGGCCGCGCTGCGTGCGATGACCGACGATGTCGCCGGGCAGGAGCACCAGCGGCGCCTGGTGGCGCGGATCCGCTCGGAGGTTGCCAAGATCCCCGACATCGACGTCGTCGGCGCTTCTGAGGACCGTCTCCCGCACCTGGTGACGTTCTCGTGCCTCTACCTTGACGGCGAGTCGCTCGTCGGGGAGCTCAACCAGCGCGGATTCGCCGTCGCGTCTGGATCGGCCTGCACGGCGAGCAGCCTCGAACCCAGCCACGTGCTCGCGGCGATGGGTGCGCTGACCCATGGCAACGTCCGAGTCTCGCTGGAGGCGACCACGACCGACGAGGAGGTCGACCGCTTCCTGACGGTGCTGCCCCAGGTGGTCGGCAAGCTGCGGGCGGAGGCCGGCTTGTGACGGCCCGGGTGCTCGACTGTCGCGGCATGCTGTGCCCACGGCCGATCATCGAGCTCGCCAAAGCCCTGCCGGCCGAGCCGGTGGGAGCCTTGCTCGAGATCCTCGCCGACGACGCCGCGGCAGCGGTCGACATCCCGGCCTGGTGCCGGATGCGGTCTCAGGAATACGTTGGAGCCGCCGCCAATGGCGACGGCTCCACGACGTACACGGTGCGCAGGGTCAGCTGATCTCAGCCGAGGTGCTTCTCGACCTCGGCCGCGGCCTCGTCGCCATAGGCGCCCCGCAGTCGCGCGACGAACTCCTCGTTGGTGAACGAGTACTCCTGGGTGCCGATCGTCTCCACCGAGTACGAGGCGATGACGCATCCGGTCTGGGCGGCACGCTCCAGGCTCAGTCCCCACGACGTCGCGGCCAGGAACCCGCTGCGGAAGGCATCGCCGGCGCCGGTCGGCTCGACCGCGTTCACGTCCGGAACGCCGGGAACCGTGATCGTCTCCTCGCCCTTCTGCGTGATGCGAACGCCGTCCTTGCCGAGGGTCGTGACCTGGATGCCGACGCGGCTCAGGACCTCGGCCGCACTCCAGCCGGTCTTCTCGACGATGATGTGCGACTCGTACTCGTTCGAGAACAACAGAGCAGCGCCGTCGACGAGCGTGCGAATCAGCTCACCGTCGGCGAACGACAGTTGCTGACTGGGGTCCGCGATGAAGGGGTAGCCGGACTCGAGGCACTCAGCCGTGTGGCGGGCCATGGCGGCCGGGTCGTTCGCGCTGATCACGACGTAGTCCGGCGTTCCGACCCGCTCGACGATCGGGGCCAGGCTGATGTCGCCGGCCTCGCTCATCGCTCCGGGATAGAAGGAGGCGATCTGCGACATCTTGTTGTCGGTCGTGCACACGAAGCGCGCGGTGTGCAGGGTCTCGGAGATGCGAACGGAGTCGCAGTCCACACCGTGCTCCTCGAGCCACGAGCGGTATTCGCCGAAGTCCTTACCGGCCGAACCGACGAGGATCGGTCGCAGGCCAAGCCTGCCGAGCCCGAAGCAGATGTTGGGCGCAACGCCGCCCCGACGCACGTCCAGAGCGTCCACTAGGAACGACACCGAAAGGTTGTGGAGCTGGTCCACGATCAGCGACTCGGAGAAGGCTCCGCTGTAGGTCATCAGATGGTCGGTGGCGATCGATCCGGAGAGCAGCAGAGGCATGGCGTGAGAATACTCAGTAACGATTTTGTTTCGGCGCTGGGAGTACTCATCAGTAGCACCTACCGTGAGAGACATGACATCCTCAGCAGCCTCGCATCTTCCCTACGACGACGCCGACAGCTGCCAGGAAATGGCCGCTGACGCCTCCGTGTGCCGCCGCGAGTCGCACCTGTCGCGCGCAGAAGCCGCCCTCGCCGCCGCGCGTCGAACGGTGGAGGTGACACCGACGGCGCTGCTACAAGCAAGGCGCACGGTCCGCCGCTCAGCATTGAACGTGAGCGACGCTGCCGCCAAGTTCGCGTCGAAGGTCCTCGACTAGGCCTCGGGTCTCGATACGTCGTTGGTCGAGTGCGCCGTAGGCGTGTATCGAGACCCTCGACCAACGAAAAAGCGCTGCGGCGCCCCGGGGTTGCGGG
>JBQCDC010000281.1:0-4350 GCA_051961575.1 Marmoricola sp. | reverse complement strand
GCGAGGTCGAGCTGGCCGACCACGACGGCAAGACCTTCATCAGCTACACCGTCCACGCCGACTCGCGGATTCCGCTCGTGGACAAGGCCGCGGTGAAGGCACTGGCGACGGGCCTGCTCGCGGCCTACGTGAAGGCTGCGAGGAAGTAGGCATCAGCGCGGAATCTGTGTCGCACCAGGTACGACACGGATTCCGCGCTCTCCTCGCCCAATCTCCGTACTGACCGAGATCGAGCTACTTCGAGACCTCGGATCGGGTTGGATCGAGAGCCCGAACGAACGCACGGAGAGATTCGGGAGAGGCAGCGAGATCCAGCACCGCGCTGGGAGTCCGGACGGTGGCGATGCGAAGTGAGGGATTGATGCTCCAAGCCTCCCGTGCCTTGGGAGCGCGGTCCCCGTCGATAACCGCCTCTACAACCGAGTATTGGTACCGGCCAGATCGCGGAAAGCGCGCGCCGAGCGGACCTCCGCCCTCGAACGTCAGAATCCCTGGTGCTGCCGACGCCTTGCCATGCCGCCACTTCGGTCCGAGGCCGTCCTCGGCGCCGGAAACGACGCGTAGTGCTACCTCATATTTGCCGGAGCGTTCCAGCCGGTTGCGGATCCGGCTGCTGACGAGGGCAGCGAGTGGCGCGCCGATGAGTAGGGACAGCACCAATCCGACGACGACGTCCATCGGAGGAGTGTGGCAGACGGCGGGTGGGGCTCAGCGCAGACGCACGGGCAGGTGCTCGTAGCCACGCAGCACGCGCGTCCCGCGGCGCTCGCCCGGACCGGACACCTCCAGGTCGGGGAAGCGGTCGTAGAGCATCGACAGCGCCGTCGTCGCCTCCAGGCGCGCCAGCGAAGCACCCAGGCAGTAGTGCGCACCCGCCGAGAACGACACGTGCTTGTCGGCGTCGTCGCGCGTCACATCAAAGGTCTGCGGGTCCTTGAACACAGAAGGGTCTCGATTCGCCCCGCCGAGCATGCTCAAGATCGCGGTCCCAGCGCGCACGCGCACTCCGACAACCTCGACGTCCTGCGTGGCCTGGCGAAGCGTCAGTTGTACGGGGGAGTCGTAGCGCAGAACCTCTTCGACGGCATTGCCCCACAGCGACGGCTCCTCGGCGAGGATCTTTCGCTGGTCGGGGTGCTCGTGCAGCTGCATCACCGCGTTTCCGATCAGGTTGACCGTCGTCTCGAAGCCCGCGCCGAGCACCAGCAGCGCGGTCTGGCGGAGCTCGACATCGGTGAGCTGGTCGGCTGCTTCGCCCTGAAGGAGACGGCTGAGGATGTCGTCGCCCGGGTTGGCCCTCAGGTTGCGCAGGTGGTCGTCGATCCAGAGGTGCAGCGCGCGAACGGCCGCCTCCGCCTCGCGGAACTGACGCCAGGACAGTCCGGGATCGAGGGTGATCGCAGCCGCGTTGCCCCAGTCCAGGAGCTGGTCGTGCATCGCCGCTGGAACTCCGAGAAGGTCCGCGATGATCGCGACGGGAATCCGCGCGGCGAAGGTCTCGACGAGGTCGACCTCGTCGGGTCCGGATTCGAGCGCGTCGAGCTCACGAGAGACGACGTCGCCTATCGATCCCTCGAGCCCGTGGACGGAGCGTGCCGTGAAGGCGCGCGAGACCAGCTTGCGATACCGACCGTGCACGGGCGGGTCGACGGCGAGCATCGACGGCGGATCGACCGGCCCCGCAGCCCAAGGGTCGCTGAGCCGATGCACCAATCCCGGCAGCGGTCCCGGTAGTTCCTGGTGATCACCGGCCACGCTGAAGTGTTCGGAGCGCAAGATCTCGTTGATCGCGGCATGGCTCACCGTCGAATACACCATCGCTCCCGGCACGATCGTGCCCTGGCCGCGCAGCTGCTCGTAGCCGGGGAACGGGTTGGCACGCAGAGCGGGGTCGACCGTGAGCAGCGCGGCCAGGTCGCCCTTGCGAGCACCCACGGTGAGGCCGAACCGTTGGACCCCGTGCGTGATGGCCCAGAACCCGAAGGACTTCGCTGTCTGCTTGATCGCCATGCTTCCCGAGCCTAAGCAGTCAGCATCGATTGCGGAGTGTCTAAGAGGTCACACTGACGGTGACCCGGGGTGTCACCTTGCGGCGGCGCGGGAGCGATGCGACGTGGTTGCGGATCGTCTGGGCCACGAGGTCGGGGTCGTCCATCATCGGGACGTGGCCGACGCTCTTGAGCTTGAAGACGTTGGCGTGGCGGACCATCCGCTGGGCGCGTCGTCGCTGGCCCGGGAAGAGCACGCGGTCCTGGGCGCTCCACGCGATCGTGACCGGAATCCCGAGATCGATCTCGGAGTCGAACGCGTAGGCCTGCTTGAAGAGCCCGCGCAGCGTCGGCAACGCACGGATGAGACCGTCGAGGTCCTCCACGGCGTCGTCGGGGCGGACGCGCGTCGGGTGGGCGGCAAGCCACGAGAACATCACGATGCGCCCGAGCTTGCTCTCCGCCATCCGGGGTGCGAGCGGTCGCAGCCACTTGCCGAGGCGGATCATCGTGGAGAACAACAGGCGGATGTAGGTGAACTCGACGCGGTTGCGCCAGAAGCCGGCGGGGGAGAGACAGACCACGCTGCTGGCGATCTCGTCAGCCCCCGCCTCGAGGGCGATCAGGCCGCCGAGCGAGTTGCCGACCACGATGGGGTTGGTCACGCCCAGGTGGGTGAGGAGCTCCTCGAGGTCGGCGCGCAACGCGTCCTTCGCATTGCGACCGTCGAGCTCGATGTCGGGGGACTCGCCGTGGCCGGGCAGGTCGATGGCGATGACGTCGAAGTCGTCGCGCAACAGGTCGACCACCTCGCGCCAGGCCTGGCGGCGGTGGCCGATGCCGTGGATGAGGACGATCGTGGGACCTGCGCCATGACGTTCGTAACTCAGCATGGCTAGGTAACTGCGACACCGTGTCATGGGTTACGGGTCTGTAACCGGCGGGACATGAACGTCGTTGAAACCGCGTGATCCGAACCCTCCGCATTCAGGCTCTGCTGGCTCTCGGCGCGCTGCTCGCGCTCTTCTTCACGGCTGGTCCCGCAACCAGCGTGACCTACGGGCCGGTGGGCACCGTGCTGAGCGTGCAGCCCCTGGCCACCTCGCTGTGGATTCCCGGCGCACGAGAGGGCTGGAAGGTCACCTACGTGAGCACGGACGTCTTCGGTAACAAGACGCCCGTCACCGGCGAGGTCTTCATCCCGCAGGGCACTCCGCCCGCGGGTGGGTGGCCGGTGCTCTCCTGGGCGCACGGAACGTCGGGCCTCGCAGACAAGTGCGCGCCCTCGAACATGGGTCCGGCTGAGCCAGCGCGTGACTTCGCCTACCTGCACACCTGGATGTCCCAGGGCTACGCCGTCGTCGCGACGGACTATGCGGGGCTCGGCACGCCGGGACTGCCCGCCTACCTCAACGGTCTGAGCGAGGCGCACAACATCGTCGACATGGTGAAAGCCGGTCGCGCCTTCGCCAATGCCGGGCCCGCCTACCGGCAACTCGCCTCGAAGTTCGTGATCATCGGTCAGTCGCAGGGCGGTGGCGCGGCGATCTACAGCGCGCGGTACGCCACGGCGTTCGCGGGACCGGGTCTGAGCTATCGCGGTGCGGTCGGCACGGGTACGCCCGCCAACATCGAGAAGACGCTGCTCATCATCGGTCCGAAGGTTCCGCCGGTGAAGGCGCTGCCGGCCGGTATCACCTCGTACATGGGCTACATCTTCGCGAGCCTGCGCTACGTGTACCCGCAGCTCGGCATCGACAACATCCTGACCGCGGAGGGTCGCAAGTACCTCGCGCTCGCCGAGCAGCAGTGCGTCAACGACTACGAGACCAGTGTGGCGGCGACGAACCTGGGCGATTGGTTCACCAAGCCCGTCGCGCTGCTGCCGAACTTCGCCACGATCGTGAACAAGTACATGGCCATGCCGACCAGCGGCTTCGACAAGCCGTTCTTCATGGCGAACGGTCTGCTGGACACCGACGTGCCCTTCGCGGTGGTGCTGCCCTACATCCTGCAGTTGGAGCTGAACCGCCAGCCGCTGACCTTCCACACGTATCCGACGGACCACAACGGCACCATGAATGCCTCGCTGCCGGACAGCATTCCGTTCGTGAAGAAGCTGTTCTCCTGACCTTCGGTTTCGTGACGCCCGCTGCGCGGGCTCCTCAACCTCCGGCAGTTTTGTTGTTCCGGCCCGCGGGGAGGGGTGAACGGGCGACACTCGGGGCGTGACTACGCGTGTGCTCGTCGAGAACCTTCATGTGCGCTTCGGTGCCGTGGAGGCAGTGCAGGGAGTGAGTCTGCGCGTAGGTGCAGGGGAGGCGACGGCGCTGCTCGGGCGCAATGGCGCTGGCAAATCAAC
>JBQCDC010000280.1:0-2831 GCA_051961575.1 Marmoricola sp. | reverse complement strand
ATAGCCGAGCCTCTGCAGGTTGAGATCTTCGTCGGTAGCCATCGCTGGACCTCTCTCTAACGAACGAACATTCGTTTGGAGCGCGAAGGTAGTCTGGGCCGCCACTGTTGTCAACGGTTCGGGGGTCGTTAGGCGAGCATCGAGCGCACGAGGTCCCAATGCAGATCGGCGACCTCATCGGTATCGAGTCCGCCGTCGGTCTGGAACCAGTTCGCCACCCGATCGCAGATGGCGATGATCGCCATCGAGGCGATGCTCACCTCGGCGTCAGTACGAGTCGGCGCAAACGCCGCCACGCGTTCACGCACCAGGTCCAGATGAGCCCGCTGCACCGAGAGCAGAACGTCGTACTCCTCCGTCGAGAGGAAGTGGCCAGCGGTCGCGGTGTTGAGGACGAGGTCGGCGACGCGCGCGATCTGCCTGTTGTCGATCTGGTATCGCACGTGACGGCGCACGGTCTCGCGTAGCTCGCCCTCGGCATCCGGGCCGGTGATCGTCGCCATCGTGTCCATGAAGTCGGCGAGAACGCGGGAGACGGCCTCGGTGATGATCGCTTCCTTGGAAGGGAAGTGACTGTAGAGGCCAGGTGCCTTGAGTCCCGCTGCCTCGGCGATGTCCTTGACTGTCAGGGCGCCGAACCCTCGATCGGCCACGATTCTGATCGCGGCGGCCAGGATGCGCTCGCGCGGAAGGTCGGCGTTGAAGACCCGGGCCAGGCTTGCGTCCTCCGCGGCCTCGTCGGGTCGCGGCGAGAGTCGCCGGACCGAGGATCCACGTGCCGATGTCATCTGTCCTCCAGGTCGCGAGATGGATCAAAGGGTACGGACTCTTGACGGCGGCGGCCGTCTCACATACCTTAACGAACATTCGTTCGTAAGGAGACGGAGCATGACCGACCCGATGTACGCCGTGATTGATCCCGCGAATGGTCGCGTAGTTCGTGAATACCCGACCGCGACCGACCAGGACCTCGATCTGGCGCTCGATGCCGCCTCGAAGGCCTATCGCGATGGCTGCGTCCAGACCGACCTGGCACATCGGGCAGAACTGCTGCGTCAGGTCGCCGCTCTGCACGAGACTCGCAGTGCCGAGCTCGCCGAGATCATCCATCGGGAGATGGGCAAGCCGCTGGATCAGGCGGTGGGCGAGGTCGAGTTCTGCGCTGCGATCTACACCTTCTATGCCGACAACGCGCAGAGGTTCCTGTCTGACGAGCCCGTCGAGCTGTTCGAGGGCGAGGGCAGCGCCTTCATCCGTCGCCAGCCGATCGGCCCGCTCCTGGGCGTGATGCCCTGGAACTACCCCTTCTACCAAGTGGCGCGCTTTGCCGCACCGAACCTCGTGCTGGGCAACACCATCGTGTTGAAGCACGCGCCTCAGTGCCCCGAATCAGCCGCGGGGCTGTAGCAGATCTTCCTCGATGCCGTATTCCCGTTTGGCTCATACGTCAACCTCTACGCCACCAACGACCAGGTTGCCCGAGCGATCGCGGACGACCGAATCAAGGGCGTCTCCTTCACCGGATCCGAGCGGGCGGGAGCGATCATCGCCGAGTGCACCGGTCGCACCCTGAAGAAGGTCGTGCTCGAGCTCGGCGGTTCGGACCCGTTCATCGTGCTGTCCTCCGACGACCTCGACGCAACCGTGGAGGCGGCGGTCGCCGGTCGTTTCGAGAACACCGGCCAGGCCTGTAACGCGGCCAAGCGGTTCATCGTCGCGGACGAGATCTACGACGCGTTCGTGGAGAAGCTCACGGCGCAGGTTCTCGCGATGGCCGACGCATTGGCGCCGCTGTCCTCATCGGTCGCGGCCGATCGTCTGGAGGAGCAGGTCAACCGCGCTGTCGCCGATGGCGCGACGCTGGTGTCGCAGGGCAAGCGCGAGGGCGCGTTCTATCCGCCGAGCGTGCTGACGGACCTGTCGCCGACCGCCCCTTCCGCCCAACAGGAGCTCTTCGGTCCGGTGGCGACCGTGTATCGCGCGCGGTCAGAGGCGGAGGCGATCGAGATCGCTAACGGCACGCCTTTCGGGTTGGGTTCCTACGTCTTCACCGCCGACGCCGAGCAGGCGCTCCGCGTCGCGGACAAGCTCGAGGCCGGCATGGTCTTCGTCAACGGAGTCGGGCTCGACAGCGCCGAGCTGCCGTTCGGAGGCGTCAAGCGCTCCGGCTTCGGTCGTGAGCTCGGACGGGGCGGCATCGAGGAGTTCGCCAACAAGAAGCTCATCCGCGTGGTCACGGCCTGACCTGCCCACCTCAACAAAGGACCCTGCCATGACCATCGAATTCAACGCCGCCGTCTTCCGCTCGCCGAACGAGCCGCTCACGATCGAGCGTGTCTCGATCCCGTCGACCCCGCCGCCGGGTGACGTGCTCGTGCGCATGAAGGCCACCGGGCTTTGCCACAGCGATCTGCACGTGATCGTCGGCGAATGGGAGGTTCCGACTCCGATGATCCTGGGCCACGAGGGCTCGGGCATCGTCGAGGCTGTGGGCGAGGGCGTCTCCGGCGTGGCTGTCGGTGATCACGTCGTCCTCACCTGGACGCCACCCTGCCGCCGATGCCGCTACTGCGTGAGTGGCCGACCCGTTCTCTGTGACGAGGTGGCGAAGCACTCGGCCAACCACCTGTCCTTCGACGGCAAGACCCGCATCACCACGCTGGACGGCGAGGAGGTCTACAGCTTTGCGGGCACCGGCACGTTCGGCGAATACACGATGGTGCCGGAGTCCGGAGCCATTCCGGTCCGCAAGGACGCCCCGTTCGAGCAGGCGTCGCTGGTCGGCTGCGCGGTCACCACCGGTGTCGGAGCGGCGATCAACACCGCGAACG
>JBQCDC010000279.1:0-11231 GCA_051961575.1 Marmoricola sp. | reverse complement strand
TCGTCCAACTGCTCGGGGAGGTAGTCGAGGATCACGGCGAGCTCGGCCTCCTCCTTGGCGGCGGCTTCGGCACGGCCGCCGTCGGCGAAAGCGGTCGCCGCCTCACGACGCTTCTTAGCCTCCGTGGACAGGACGGCGAGGATCTGCTCGTCGGTGAGCTCGACGGCTTCCTTGCCGGCTACTTCCGCGTTCGTGACCGCCGTGAGGACCATGCGGAGGGTGGAGGAGCGGACCTGGTCGCGGGCCTTCATGGCCGTGGTCAGGTCGTCACGCAGCTTCTGCTTCAAGGTGCTCACGTACGCCATTGTGGCAGCCTTGAGTTATGGGATCAGGTCGGTTTCTTGCCGTGGGCGCCGCTCTCGGAGCGGCAGGGCTGGCGTATGCGGCGGGCTACGAGGTTCGCGCGTTCACGCTGCGCGAGGTGACCGTTCCCGTTCTCCCGGCGGGTGCGCGGCCGCTTCGGGTGCTGCACCTCAGTGACTTGCACATGACCCCGACGCAAGGGGTGAAGCAACGGTGGCTACGGTCGCTGGCGGACCTCCAGCCCGATCTCGTGATCAACACCGGGGACAACCTTGCGCACCCGAACGTGGTCGATCCCTTGCTCGAGAGCCTGGGGCCACTCACCGATCGTCCTGGCGTCTTCGTGTTCGGCAGCAATGACTACTTCGCGCCCAGCTTGCGCAATCCCGTGCGCTATCTGCTTCCCGACGACGGCCACCGCCACACGACCGGACCCCGACTTCCGTATGAGGACTTGCGCTCCCGGTTCACGAAGTCGGGGTGGCTGGACCTGAACAACCGGCACGGCGAGCTCGAGGTCGACGGGATGCGCATCGCCTTCGTCGGCGTGGACGATCCGCACCTCGAGTACGACGACCTAGGCGGCGTGTCCAGGCCGGCTGATGCCTCGGCAGACCTGCGGATCGCCGTCACCCATGCGCCGTACCTGCGCGTGCTGGATCAGTTCGCTACCGAGGGATACGAGCTGATCATGGCCGGACATACGCACGGCGGCCAGTTGCGGCTCCCGGGCGTCGGCGCCCTCGTGACCAACTGCGACATCGAGCCCGCGCGGGCCCGTGGACTGCACCGGCACCCCGCCGAGTCCGCACCCAACGCCCCCGGTTCGTCGTGGCTCCACGTCAGCGCCGGAGCCGGGACCTCTCCCTACGCGCCGGTCCGGTTCTGCTGTCGTCCGGAGGCGACGCTGCTCACGCTGACGAGCCCGATTTCTGCGTGACGCTCACCCTCCGCTAACATCCTCTGGTTGCCAGATCGGGCTGTGGCGCAGCTTGGTAGCGCGCTTCGTTCGGGACGAAGAGGCCGCAGGTTCAAATCCTGTCAGCCCGACCAGATGTCTCAGACATCGAACAAGGTCCGAACCCACCACTGTGGGTTCGGACCTTGTCGTTTGTCTGGGAACCGCGCTAGCGCGCGTCTTGCCGAGCCGCCGCTAGCGACCGAGCGTCGGCCCGCCGCGAGGCGGGCAACTCGCACACCAGGCTGGTCCAGGCTCGATTGGTGGGCGTCAACCTGGCGAGCAGGTCGGCGTCGTCGACCGGGTGCGTCGAGCCCAATTCGCTGATCTCGTAGCCGGCGGCGCGCAGCTGATCGAGCATGGTCTGCGGCTCGCGCCCCATGCCCACGATGCCGTAGGGCCAGAACTCCAGGAGCATCAGAGCCGGTGGACGCTCCTCGAGCATCTTCTGCATGCCCGACAGCACATGCGACTCAGCGCCCTGGATGTCCATCTTCACGAAGTCGAACGGCTCCTCGATGTCGGCGAGGTTCCGGTCCAGCGTCACCACGTCGACGTCGAAGCTCGTCCCCCCGAGGGAATCGGCGTCATCGCGGAACAGGCTGTTGTTGCCGTAGTTGCGGCCCGCTCGGAAGAACGTCGCAGTGCCGGGGGAATCGGAGACGGCGAAGCGCCGCACCTCCGCGTGGTCGGAAAATCCGTTGGTAGCGAGGTTGCGCTCACTGATGGCGTGCAGCATCGGGTCCGGCTCATAGGCGATCACGCGACCCGTCGGACCGACCCAACGCGCGTAGAGGCACGTGAAGTAGCCGATGTTTCCACCCAGCTCGAGTACGCGGTCGCCCGGCTTGATGTGCGCCTGGTACCAAGCCACCTCGTCGGGTTCGTAGGTGCCGCGCGCCAACTGCAACGAGTCGTGCAGGTCGGTCTCGAGCTCGAGGCCATTGAGGCGGACGCGATTGCTCCGCGTCAGGCGCCAGATCGCGCGGTGTGTCCACCACACGGCCTTGTGACGCCCGAGGCCGTGACCGTGCAGCAGACGCACGATCGGCTCAAGGACGGTGCCGACGGGGCCCCGGTAGAGGTGATCGGGATTGTGCGGTGTGCTCGCGTCGGGCGCGGGCGGCGATACCAGCTTCATGGGTCCCCCACGGTCGGGCGTCCCACCCCCTCCGGTGGCACTCGGCACATTAGAGCCGAGCGCACGCAGAGCCAGCGACGCCCCGTCAGCGAAACAGCCTGATATCACCCTGGGGATCACCCCGGCTCGCCCTTGCGGTCACCCCGACGAGGAAGGCACAGTAGCCATGCGAAAATGGGGGGTGATGCGGAGGGGCATCGCCGAGGTTGCACCCGGGGAGGGGGCATGGGTGTCGGAATTCACGACACATCGCGAGCGGCTGGACGAACACCTGGTGGCGCTGCGGCGAGCAATCGACATCTCTGACTTCGAGCTCGCCAGCTCGACCTACCGGACATTGATCGTCGAACACCCGGACGTCTACACCACGGGCACCTTGCAGGCGGAGATCTCCCGGATTCCCGTGTCAGGGCTGCATGCGCACCCGGTTCTGGCGTTTGCTCGGGCGATCACCGAGCTCAGCACTCCGTCGACCCAGGGCGCGGCGACGGAGTACCTCGAGATCGCGGCCTCCAGGATCCTCGTCGGAACCAAGAACCTGCCTCCGGCGCATGTGTCGGTGCTGATCAACATCAAGGTCGCGGCACTTCGCCTGTTGGGTCGATTCGAGGAATCGGGCGCGGCGGCGCGAGCAAGCCTGCGCTATCTCGACGAACACCTCCCCGAGGAGGGCGATCAGTCCGCCGTCGTCGGGCTCAGGCCTCTCGTCTTCCGCGACCTCGCGTACTCCCTTTTCCAGGCAGGCGACGCCGCCACGGCCCACACCCTGATCAACCGCGCCGTCAGCTCGACACAACATCCCTGGTCGAGGAACTACGCGCTCGCTCATGCCCTGGGCATCTCCGCCGTTCTCGGACAGCACCACTCCGCCGTCGAGACCGCCGCGTTGATCGATGCCGAGGCCTGGCCGCCCGGCCAGGAGGTCAGCTACCTCAACGGTTTGGGCAAGGTCGGCGAGGCCACGCTGCGCCTCGACGCCTTCGACTACGTGGGCGCACTCGCCGCCTACGAAGGGTGCGAGAGCTTCCTGTCGACCTTCGAGATCTGGCCGTTCGTCGCCTGGACGCAAGCCATGGCCAGCCTGGGCCTGGGGGACTTCACCGTCGAGGCACACCGGCTGCAGGAGCTGCTGGCCACGACCCCCGGGCCTCCCGGAATCGGTGCCAACCTGGGGACGGCGATGTTGCGCGGAGGTCTCGCCACCCTCTGGCTGGCTGCCGGCCGGCGCGGTCGGGCGCTCGAGCTGGTCGAAGCCGAGGGACCTTGCGCCGGACAGCTCGCTCCGGCGCGGGCACTCCTCGACCTCACCGACCGCCCCCACCGACTGATCCGTGCCCTGCCGCACTTGAGCGAGGCACCGGGCCACACCGTCCGCTCGCGCATGGCGCTGTTGACGACAGGTGCCGCAGCCGGCCTGCGGGGCGGCAACCGAGGTCTCGCGACCAGCCTTCTGGACCAGGCGTCCGGGCTGTACCAGGCACATGGAGCACGGGCACACCTGATGACCGTGCCGACCGAAGACCTCAGCGCACTACGCGCACTGGCGCTCGCGCAGGACAAGCACGCCGCGACCAGCTACCTGGGGTCCGACGACACCTTCGCGGCGATGCCCAGCCGCGCGCCATCTCCGGTGCTCACCGAGCGTGAGGCGCTGGTCCTGAGGACGCTTGCCGACGAGCCGGCGCGCAAGAAGCTTGCCGCCAAGCTCTTCGTCTCGGAGAACACGGTGAAGACCCAGGTCGCCAACATCTACCGCAAGCTCGGCGTCACCTCGCGGGATGCCGCGCTCCAGCGCGCGGTCGAGCTCGAGCTCCTCGACATCTGACGTAGGCTGATCCCCGCCAGTCAAGCTCGAACGAGCCAGGGAACCCGGTGGAATTCCGGGACTGACGCGCAGCGGTGAGGGTGACGGGCGGAGCACGATGCCACTGGGGCAACCCGGGAAGGCGCTCCGTTCCGAGCGATCCCGAGTCCGAAGACCTGCTGGCCCATGCGGCATCCGCCGCACGGTCATTCGCGAGCCCCGCGTACGGGCTCCAGGGCCTGGAAGGACCTCGTGCCGAGCGCACCCGCCCCTCGCACCCGTGGCGATCTCTGCCCCGGAGTGCTCCGCCCGTGGCCGGCTGAGGATGGGGCGCTCGTCCGACTACGACTCGTCGGCGGACAACTCACGGGAGCACAGCTGCGGTCGCTCCTCGAGGTGTCCGAACGGTTCGGCGGTGGAGCGGTTCATCTGACGTCTCGAGCCAACCTGCAGGTGAGGGGGTTGGCCGATCCGCTGCCCGAGCACGTCGTCGTCGCCTTCGAGCAGACCGGCCTGCTCCCCTCCCGCAGTCACGAGTTGGTGCGCAACATCCTGGTCTCGCCGCCGAGCGGTTTCGCGGGAGGTCGCGCCGATCTGCGGGGTGTCGCCGCGGAGCTCGATCGCCTGCTTCTGTCCGATCCGGCGCTCGCCGTCCTCCCCGGCCGATTCCTCTTCGTGCTCGACGATGGCCGCGGCGACTTGATCGGGCGGTCCTGCGACCTCGGCCTCGTCGCAACCTCCGCGGATCACGGACAGTTGCGGATCGGCGATGACTGGGCAGCGGTCGTGCCGCTCGATGTCGCCGCGGCCGCACTCGTCGATCTGGCCCGGACATTCCTGTCGCTGCGAGGCAGCGGCGCGGACGCCGCATGGCACGTGCGCGAGCTGCGTGCGCCCCTTGCATCCGTGATCGCGCCTCACGAGGGCTTGCCCGGCCCGACCGGACCGCTCCCCTACGGCCAGGTCGCCGGCGGCCATCACCACGAGGTTCCCGACGGCGTCCTGACGCGAGTGTCTGCGGCCAGCCTCCTCGATGAACCGATCCTCATCGTGACGCCCTGGCGTGGCGTCTTCGTCCCCGACTCCACGGAGCAGTGATGATCCAACCCCGCAAGCCGTCCCGGCGCTACGACTACGTGGACATCGGCGCCGACATCTACGTCGACTCGTTCGCCACGATCCGTCGCGAGGCGGATCTCAGCGGCATCCCCGGCGACGCCGAGAAGCTCGCCGTCCGGATGATCCACGGCAGCGGACAGGTCGACCTCGCCGCGGACCTGGTGGTCCATCCGCGGCTTGTCTCCAGCGCGCGTTCGGCGCTCGAGTCGGGGGCGCCGATCCTCTGCGACGCCACGATGGTGGCCACCGGCGTGACGCGCAGCCGGCTGCCCGAGGACAACGACGTGATCTGCCTTCTCAACGACCCGCGGGTGCCTGACCTGGCCCGCGAATGGGGCACGACGAGGACGGCCGCCGCCGTTTCGCTGTGGGAGCCGCACCTCGATGGCGCTGTGGTCGCGATCGGGAACGCCCCGACGGCGCTCTTCCACCTACTCGAAATGCTCCTCGACGGAGCGCCGAGACCCGCCGCGATCGTGGGCTGCCCGGTCGGCTTCATCGGTGCGGCCGAGTCGAAGCAGGCGCTCGCCGACTTCGCCTCCGAGCACGGGATCGACATCCCGTTCGTCACCGTTCGAGGGCGCCGCGGCGGATCGGCGATGACCTCCTCCGCGCTCAACGCACTGGCTCAGGAGGCCGAGTGATGGCCGGCTCGTTCACCATCGTCGGAATCGGGCCCGGCGACCCGGAGCTCATCACGATCAAGGCGGCTCGACTCATCAGCGAGGCCGACGTCGTCGCCTTCCACGCCGGGGTGCGCAAGCAGTCGCACGCGCGACGCATCGCCGCGGACCTCATCCCGGCAACCGCCGTCGAGGAGGAGCTCCGGTATCCGGTCACCACTGGCTCAACGGCTCACCCGGGCGGGTATGTGGGCGCCATGGCGGACTTCTACGAGGAGTGCGAGTCGCGACTCTCGGCCCATCTCGACTCCGGCCGAGACGTGGTTCTTCTCGCCGAGGGCGACCCGCTCTTCTACGGATCCTCGATGTATCTGCACGACCGCTTCAAGGACACCTACGAAACCAGCGTCGTGCCCGGCGTTCCGGCGTTCGCTGCCGCTACCGCCGCGGTGTCGGCGCCTTTGGTGCGCCAGACCGACGTGCTCACCGTGCTGCCCGGAACATTGCCGGAGCACGAGCTCGCGCGGCGGTTGGCCGACACCGACGCCGCGGTGATCATGAAGCTGGGCAGGACATTCCCGTCAGTCCGGTCCGCTCTGCAGCAGGCGGGCCGACTCGAGGGCGCCTGGTATGTCGAGTACGCGTCGCAACCGGCTGAGCGCTGGCTGCCGGTGGTCGATGTCGATCCTGAGGACGTTCCGTACTTCTCGCTCATCGTGCTTCCGGGCGACTCTGCGCGCACGCCGACTGCGGACCGTCTGCGTGCGGCGGGTTCGGAGGCTCAGGTGGCGCCCCACGTGGCATCACCGGCTGAGCTGCTGGTCGTCGGGCTCGGTCCGGGCCCGGGTGGTTGGCTGACTCCGGAGGTGTCGGCGGCGCTGGCCGAGGTCGACCACGTCGTCGGGTACGCGCCTTACGTGGCTCGGGTTCCGCAGCGTGCGGGCCTGACTCGGCACTCCTCCGGGAACACCGTCGAGGTTGATCGGGCGCGATTCGCCTTGGATCTCGCGCTGCAAGGGGAGCGAGTGGCGGTCGTGTCCGGTGGAGATGCCGGCGTCTTCGGCATGGCCGCAGCCGTCTTCGAGGCGGCCGACGATCCGAAGTACGACGCGGTCGACATCCGAGTGCTGCCCGGCGTCAGCGCCGTTCAGGCGGTCGCCGCTCGCGCCGGTGCGCCGATCGGCGGGGACTTCGCGGTGGTCAACCTGTCGGACCGACTCAAGCCCTGGTCAGTCCTCGAGGATCGCCTGCGCGCCCTCGCCGAAGCGGACCTGGTCATCGCGCTCTACAACCCTGCCTCACGCGCGCGGACCGAGCAGATCGGGTGGGCTAAGGACTTGCTGCTCAAGGTGCACGAACCGGAGACCGTGGTCGTGGTCGGGCGGGATGTCGGCCGCGCCGAGGAGAGCCTGACGATCACGACGCTGGCAGACCTGGATCCCGCGAGCATCGACATGAAGTGCCTCGTGATCGTCGGGTCGTCGACCACGCGGGTCAGCGCCAACGGGCGCGTGTGGACGCCGCGGTTCGTGGAGGTGGGTCGGTGACGGTCCACTTCGTCGGAGCGGGGCCCGGTGCCGCGGATCTGCTGACGCTGCGCGCGATCACCCTGCTCGGCGCCGCTGACCTCGTGCTCTATCCGGGCACCTACCTGGATGAACAGGTTCTTCACCACTGCCGGATCGACGCGCAGCTCGTGGATACCCAGGGTTTGAACCTCGACGAGATCACCGATCACCTTGTTCGCGGATCCCGGGCCGGTCTCGAGGTCGTGCGGCTGACCTCGGGAGATCCGTCGGTGTACTCGGCGCTGTCCGAGCAGACCCGGCGCCTCGACGCCGCTGAGGTTGCCTGGGATGTGACGCCTGGGGTACCGGCCTATGCGGCTGCTGCCGCCGTCATCGGCCGCGAGCTGACCGTGCCGCTGGTCGCGCAGTCCGTCGTGATCACGCGCACCCAGGCACGATCGACGCAGATGCCTTCGGTGGAATCATTGGCCGCTTTCGCTGCTACTCGCGCGACCCTGGCGCTGCACTTGGCGATCACCCGGATCCGCGAGCTGATGGCGGAGATCGAGCCGGAGTACGGCGCGGACTGTCCGGTCGTGGTGGTCTATCGAGCCAGCCAGCCGGAGCAGCAGGTGCTCGTCGGGACCGTGGCCACGATCGCTGACTCGGTTGAGGAGGCGGGCCTCAGGCAGGCGGCGATCATTCTCGTCGGGCGCGCGTTGGAACAGAACGGTGGCGAGTCCTGGCTCTACACCGCCGATCGGATCAGAAAGCCCGTGAATTAAGGGGTTTCGCGTACGTAAGACCACTGGGTGACCGCACGCGCAGGGGTCCAACCGGTGAACGTGCCGACCGGCGCGGTCGTCTCCACGCTGATGCGCGTCAGCTCGCCGCCGTTCTGACGGTAGGCCTCAGCCAGGAGCTGTTCGGTCTCCAGCGTGACACCGTGGACGACGAGCCGACCGCCGGGGCGAAGGGCCCCGAGGCAGCCCTCCAGTACGCCCGCGCGGGTGGCGCCACCACCGATGAAGATGGCGTCGGGTGGGGTGAGCTCGCTGAGTGCGTCGGGCGCCCGGCCGTTGACGACCACTAGGTCGGGGACCCCCAGTCGCGAGGCGTTGCGAGCGATGCGGGCCGCGCGCTCGGGGTCGACCTCGACGGCAGTGGTGCGGCAGGTCGGGTGCATCCGCATCCACTCGATCCCGACTGATCCCGCTCCCGCTCCGACGTCCCAGAGATGTTCGCCGGGTCTCGGCGCGAGCCGCGCCATCGCTGACGCGCGGAGGTCGCGTTTGGTCAGCTGGCCGTCGTGCTCGTAGGCGTCGTCGGGGAGACCCGGGGTCCAGCCGTAGGCCGGTCCTCTCGCCACCTCGATCGCAACGATGTTGAGGCGAGGGGACTCGGTGGCCCAGTCGGAGGCGGGGGCTTCGACGCGTTGCTCGTCGGGCGCGCCGAGATTGCTGAGCGTGGTGAGTCGGGAAGCGCCCAGGCCAGCCGCGACCAGGAGCTCGGCGATCGCTGCTGGTGTGGTTTCGTCCGAGGACAGCACGAGGATCCTTCGCCCTGGGGCGAGCTCACGCCGGATCCGCGCGATGTCCCGTCCGACCACGGAGACCACCGCGCATGATTCGGCCGGCCAGTTGATCCGGGCGCGAGCCAGCGCGACCGACGACACGGTGGGGTGGATCTCGACGGAATCCGGGCCGAGCAGGTCGATGAGCGTGGTGCCGATGCCGGAGACCAGAGGATCGCCGGAGGCCAGCACGACAACGTCAGGACCGGCCTTCTCGAGCACGGCGGCGAGGCCTTCGCGCAGCGGTCGCGGCAGGAGGATGCGCTCTTGGTCGGGGAGGTCAGGAAGGAGGTCCAGGTGGCGTCGAGCAGCGATGACGACGCTCGCCGACGCGATCCGATCGCGAGCAGCCGCGGCCAGTCCGTCCCAGCCGTCCGCACCGATTCCGATCACCTGCACCCGCAGACGCTATCGTGAGGCCCACAACGCAAGGTGCCCCAACAGCGACGCCGCCGGAAACGACGGCCCTCTGCTGGCGGGGAGAATCTGGGAAGCCGGTGAGAGTCCGGCACAGGCCCGCTGCGGTAATGCGAGCCCCATTCGTGGGGACTCGTTGAGTCCGAAGACCGGCCTTGCGTCGTCCATAGCCATGGCGAGCGAGCGGGAGCCTCAATGCCAGACGATGCAGTGCGTATTCACTACCCCTTCTCGGCCGTTGTCGGCTGCGATCCTGAATCCCTCGACGACATGGGCCTTGCGCTCGTGCTCACGGCGATCGTGCCCGAGATCGGCGGCGTCCTCGTTCGTGGCGAGAAGGGAACGGCCAAGTCCACGACCGTGCGCGGTCTCGCGGCGGTCCTTCCGCCCATCGAGGTATACCGCGCCGACCGCTTCTCGATCGCGCCTGGCACGTCGACCACCTCACCCGACGGGCCGTTCGACGCATCCGCGGAACGCCTGACCCGTCCCGTGCGTCTCGTCGAGCTTCCCGTAGGGGCCACCGAGGACCGGGTACTCGGGTCACTCCACCTCGAGCGAGCACTGGCGCACGGCAAGGTCGAGTACGAGCCCGGCCTGCTCGCTCGTGCGCACCGCGGCATCCTCTACGTGGACGAGGTCAACCTGCTCCACGATCACCTGGTCGACCTTCTGCTGGATGCCGCCGCGACCGGTCGGTCGACCGTCGAACGCGACGGGGTGTCGGTCGAACACGCGGCCAGCTTCATCCTGATCGGGACTATGAATCCCGAGGAGGGCGAGCTGCGACCGCAGTTGCTGGACCGCTTCGGGCTGACGGTGGAGATCGCGGCTCCGCGCGATCCGGCGCTTCGAGCCGAGGTGGTGCGTCGCCGGATGGCCTACGACGCCGACCCCGCGGGTTTCGCTGCCCGGTATTCGGAGGACGAGGCCGACCTGACCACGCGGATCGAGAAGGCGCGGCTCGCGCTGGACTCGGTTGAGCTGTCCGATGCTGCTCTGCTAACGATCGCGCGGGTCTGCGCAGGGTTCGAGGTGGACGGTCTTCGCGCCGACATCGTGATGGCCCGGACCGCCGTCGCGCACGCCGCTTGGGTGGGCCGGTCCGAGGTCACCAAGGCCGACATCCGACGGGCTGCACTGCTCGCGCTCCCCCACCGACGTCGCCGGAATCCCTTCGATGCGCCCGGGCTGGACGAGGACCTGCTCGATGAGCTGCTTCGCGACGAGGAGCCGCCGCCGCCGGACGGTTCGGAGGTTGAGGAGCCCGAAGGGCGTCACGAAACCGAAGCACCCGACTCCCCGGAGGTTGAGGAGCCCGAAGGGCGTCACGAAACCGAAGCACCCGAGGGGCCTCGTGACGCTCACTCCGTTCGCTCCTCGACCTCCGAAATCACCGAGACGCGCGCGTCGGCCCGCCAGCCTTACCGACCGAAGCTCTTCACCGTGCGCGGCCTGGGCGAAGGGAACGACGGTCGTCGTAGCCGCGCCGTCGCGACCCGAGGCCGCGTGGCCGGAGTCGCGCCGCAGGGCCAGGCTAGTCCGCTGCACATCGTCGAGACCCTGCGAGCGGCGGCGACGCACCAGTCGTCCCGCGGTCGCACCGAAGGCCCGCTGAAGCTCCAGGCAATCGACCTCCGGCGGGCGATCCGGATCGGGCAGGAAGCCAACCTGGTCCTCTTCTGCGTCGATGCCTCGGGGTCCATGGCGGCACGCAAGCGGATGACGGCGGTCAAGACCGCGATCCTGTCGCTGCTGCTCGACGCCTACCGCCGTCGCGACAAG
>JBQCDC010000278.1:0-3846 GCA_051961575.1 Marmoricola sp. | reverse complement strand
GGTACCGGCAGCGCCACCAGCGGCGAGCAGAACGCTCATCGCGGCGATGATGGTGCCGGTGTTGCTACCACCCGAGAGGCCGGACTCGATACCGGTCGGCACGTGGCCGGTCGGGGTCTTGGTCGGCGTCGGGGTCGGGGTGACAGGACCACCAGGCTTGGTGTTCGGGCCGCAGGTCACGCGACCGACCAACACGTTCGCCAGGTCAAAGCCGGTCACCGCGGTCGCCCCAGGGAGGACGTGCAGGTCGAAGGCGGTGACGTCGATCTTGCGGCCAGCGTCGCTGGACACCTGCGTGTTGAGGTCGGCCTCGATCACGTACTTCGACAGCGCATCGGTCAACGGCTTCAACTGCGTGGTGAGCTGGTCGAGAATCGCGGTCTGCGCGGAAGCGAGGACCGGAGCCAGACCCGCCAGGGCGCCGTTAGCGAGGGCGTTCTTGACCTCGGTCTGCAGCGCGTCGGTCAGCATCTGCGTGGTGCCCTTGAGGTCCGCGATCAGCTTCGTGTTCGGCTTCGGGTTGGCCGGCAGGTCGAGCAGTGTCAACTTCTGACCGGCGACGTTCAACGTGACCGGTGTGTTGTTGCTGCCGCCCTGGGTGTCGACCAGGTGCGCAGCGCCGGTGGCGGCGGTCGGCGTGGCCGAGCAGGTGCCCTCGATGGCGCTGAGCGAGCCACCCAGGGAGACACCAAGCGGCTTGAGTGCCGAGGACAGCGACGAGATCAGGTTGGCCTGGAGCTGCTTGAGGAGCGTGTTGAGGAGCCCACCGACGGGCGTCGCAGCGATCGCGCCGGAGATGGCGCCGGTCGGGTCGAGCAGCGTGCTGCCGACGTCCAGGTTGCTCAGGTTGATCGTCATCGGCGCGCCGTTGATGTCACAGCCCTTGTTGCCGACGTTGACCAGACCGGAACTGCCCTTACCGGCGACACCGGCACACGCGAACGAGGTGCCGTCTGCCTTGGCGGTCGCCGACTGGAGCGCGACGCCGATGCCAAGGAGGTTGTTCGAACCGAGGGCGCTCACGAGATTCGGGATCGTGCTCGTGTCAGTGACGGTTGACTTGCCGCCGTTGTTGACGGCGGAGACCTGCTGTCCGACCACCTTGGTGCCACCAATCGCGAGGTTCAGCGACTGGGCGGTTGCCTGCGACACAGGCGCGCTAGCGGCCAATGCAGGCCCTGCGGCGAGTACGGCCACGGAGACAACACCGACGGCTGCTCCGGCCTTAAGGATCGTGCGCTTCACAATTACTCCCTCGTATACGTATGTGCCAGGGCACCACTCAGGGTCTGAGGTCCATCCCTGTCAACGAGCATGCTAGCCGTACGTAACGGCTGTTTGCACGCGGGGGAGGGTCGAAATGCGAGTTACACGCGTGACTCGTGAACGGCAAAGTGGCGTTTCGCCCGCGTAATCACCCTGCTTTGTGGGTCTGAGAGTCGTCTGAGGACGTTTTCCGCTTTTTCGCCTGATCGACACTTTTTTGCAGCGCTGCTAGCAGGTCGACGACCTCTCCGCTGGTCTTGGTGGCCGTCGGCGGGCGCACGAGCTCGCCGCCGCTGATCTTCGCCTCGACCAGTGCCGTGACCGCGGTTCGGTAGTCGTCCTCGTAGTCCTCAGGGTCGAAATCACCCGCGAGCGACTCGACGAGCATCTTGGCCATCGCGACCTCTTCAGGGCGCGCCGTCTCGGCCGGGTCGACCGCGAAATCGGGGTTTCGGACCTCATCGGGCCACATCATCGTCTGGAGCACGATCACGCCGTCGCGTACGCGCAGGACCGCCAGTGACATCCGCTGGCGCAGCGAGACGGTCACGAGCGCCATCCGATCGGCTTCGAGCAGCGCCTCGCGGAGCAACGCGTACGCCTTCTGGGCGGTCTTGTCGGGCTCCAGGTAGTAGCACTTCTCCAGCAGCATCGGATCGATCTGCTCGGTCGGCACGAAGCGCGTCACGCTGATCTCGCGACTGCTGGTCGCGGGCAGGTCCGCGAAGTCCTCGTCGGTGAGGACGACCATCTCGCCGTCCTCGGTCTCGTAGCCCTTCGCGATGTCCGCGTACTCGACCAGCTCGCCGTCGAGGCTGCAGACACGTTGGTATTTGATCCGTCCACCGTCGGCCGCGTGAACCTGCCGGAACGACACGTCCTTGTTCTCGGTAGCCGAGTAGAGCCGGACAGGAACGTTGACCAGCCCGAAGCTGACCGCTCCCTTCCAAATAGCGCGCATTAGTAAAGGATGACCCCATGCGCCCCATGCTCGCCACCCGTGGACGGGAGGTGCCCTCCGGTGACGGCTGGTCACACGAGATCAAATGGGACGGTTTTCGTGTGCTCGTCGAGGTGCGCGACGGCACCGTGAAGGTCGCGTCACGCACGGAGCGCGACGTCACCGTGGCGTTCCCGGAACTCGCTGCCCTCGGCTCCCTTCCCGATGTGCTGCTCGATGCGGAGATCGTCGTCTTCGAGGAGGGCGCGCCGGTCATCCACGGCGTCGCCGAGCGTTTCCAGGTCACCAGCGAGACGCGCGCGGCCGCCCTTGCTGAGCTCTATCCCGCCACCCTCATGGTCTTCGACCTGCTCGAGTGCATGGGCGAGTCGATCATCGGACGCACGTTGCAGGACCGCCGACAGCTACTGGAAGTCCTGCCGGTCGAGGAGACGGGCGTGGCGCGCCTCTCGCAGACCTACGAGGATGCTGACGCGCTGCTGGAAGCCGTGCGCGAGCACGGCCTGGAGGGGATTGTCAGCAAGCGACGGCTCTCGACCTACCGGCCCGGCGTCCGCAGTCCTGATTGGCTCAAGTTCCCGTTGCGCACGGCCGACTCGTTCGTCATTGGTGGATATCGGTGGGAGAAGGGTGGTGGCCGGATCGGGTCGTTGCTGCTCGGTGAGCCCACTGAGGCGGGCCTTGCCTATCGGGGTCGCGTCGCGTTGTCCGTCCCCGCGCGCACTGAGCGCGCGGTCGCCGAGGTGCTCGCGGACACCGAAGTGGCCGAGTCGCCGTTCATCGAGATTCCTGACGCCGAAGCGCGTGAGGTGACCTGGGTGCGCCCCGAGCAGGTCGTCGACGTCGAGTTCCTGCTGCGGACGTCGGACGGGCGCCTGCGCCATCCGACGTACCGTGGACTTCGTAGCGATCTCTCGCCGAGCGACCTCGGGTAGTCCGAAAGGAAATCAGCGTTCATGACTGTTCACGAGGTGACCAGCGAGGGATTCGACTCCTTCGTGGCCGCACACGAGATCGTTCTGGTCGATTTCTGGGCCGAGTGGTGCGGCCCCTGTCGGGCGTTCGCGCCCGTTTTCGAGGCAGCGGCCAGCGAGCACACCGAGATCGCCTTCGCGAAGGTCGACACCGAGTCCGAGAGGGAACTCGCCGCACGCGCGCAGATCTCCTCGATCCCGACGTTGATGGCCTTCCGCGAGGGCATCCTGGTGTTCTCCCAGCCGGGCGCGCTCCCGCCCGCCGCTCTGTCCGAGCTGATCGGTGCGGTGCGCGGCCTGGATATGGACGCGGTCCGAGCCCAGATCGCGGGCGGCGCCGTCGAGGACGAGATCGAGATCGAGGTGCTGGCGGAACGTCACGCGGCCGGCGAGTTCGTGCTCGATGTTCGTGAGGACTACGAGTTCGCCGGCGGGCGCGTGCCGCAGGCTCACCACATCCCTATGAATGAGGTGCCCGCGCGGCTCGACGAGCTGCCGCAGGCGCGGATCAACGTGATCTGTCAGAGCGGCCACCGCTCGCGCGCGATCACCGACTACCTCCGTGGCCAGGGCTACGACGCCGTCAACGTGGCAGGCGGCACCGGCGCCTGGGCAGCACGGGGCTGGCCGCTTGAACGCTGAGAG
>JBQCDC010000277.1:0-4102 GCA_051961575.1 Marmoricola sp. | reverse complement strand
CGCCGCGCCGAGACGCACAACCGCGTGGTCGCGCCGGTCATCGGCTGGGACGAGAAGAAGCAGAAGGTCAAGGTGTCGCCGCTGGCGCGCTGGACCGATGAAGACGTGGAGAAGTACATCGCGGACAACGGCGTCCTGGTGAACATGCTCCAGTACGACGGGTACCCCTCGATCGGCTGCTGGCCGTGCACCGCGCGCGTCGCGCCCGGCGAGGACCCGCGCTCGGGCCGTTGGGCCGGGCAGAACAAGACGGAATGTGGGATTCATCTCTGAGAGACAGAGATGAATCCATGACATGGGAACCGTGTAATACGGCAACACAGAAAGGAGACCGACGTTGACTGCTCCGGCACTCATCGCGCTTGCCCACGGCAGCCGTGACCCACGGTCCTCCGCCACGATCGAAGCACTGGTGAACGAGGTGCGCGCGCTGCGCTCCGACCTTCCCATCGAGGCCGCCTTCCTGGACCTCTCCAAGCCGCTGTTGTCGACGGTCGTCGACAGGCTGGTGCGCAAGGGCCACGAGGAGATCGTGGTCGTCCCCCTCCTGCTCAGCGAGGCGTTCCACGTCAACGTCGACATCCCCGCTGCGATCGAGGAGCAGTGTGCGCGCCACCCCGGCCTGCAGATCCGGGCGAGCCGTCCGCTTGGTCTCGAGCCGGCCTTCCTCAACGTTCTGGACGCGCGTCTCCGGACGGCGCTCAGCCAGGCGCGCGTTCGCGAGCTCGACGCACTCGTTCTCGCCGCCGCCGGCTCGTCGGACCCGTTGGCCAACCAGGCCGTCGGGCGACTGGCTCGCGTCTGGGGCCAGCGCCACCACCTGCCGGTCAGCGCCGCATTCGCCTCCGCCGCTCCCCCGGCCGCGGGCGAGGCCGTGCGTGCCTTCCGCGGCGAGGGTCGTCGTCACGTGGCCGTCGCGTCCTTGTTCCTCGCGCCCGGACAACTGCTCGACCACGCGACGGAGCTGGCGCTGGAGGCCGGCGCGGTCGCAGTCGCCGAGCCGCTCGGTGCGGACCCGGTCGTCGCGCAGGCGATCCTGGCCCGCTACGCCGTCGGTGCTGTGGAGCTCGTTCCCGTCTAGCCCATCCCGGGTCCACAGGGGACCCATGGATTGTTGGAGCACGCTTCGGCCACTGTTCACCGTGGCGAGGTGTTGTCGCCCAAGACGCTTTCTGGAGACTCTCTCCGGGCCACGCTCGTGGCCCGCTTCCTAATCGGATGGGGTCCCCCGATGTCGTTCTCCTCTCGCAAGCGCTCGCTCGCTGCTGCCGCAGTGGCCGCGCTCGGCTGCACCACTCTGACTGTCTCCTTGGCGAGCGGCGCCGCCGTCGCGGCCGCTCCGCCGAAGGTGATGCCGGGCGACCTGCTCGTCAGCCACCTTCACTACACGGGCACCACCAGCCCGATCGTGCCCGGCCAGACGGTTCTTCCGACGGGTGTCACCGCCATCGCGGGCAGCGACTTCGCCCACGTGTGGGACAACGACACGGTGGACGGTAACTTCGGCGTCACCGCCCCGATCTATCTGGACCAGAGGACCCCCTCGGGCACGCTGGTGAACAGCTTCGCTGTCCCCACGGGCACCCCGGGCAGCAACGGTCGAGGTCACGACGTCCTCACCGGGAGCTTCTCGTCGAAGTCCGAAGGTGCGCTCAACCTGTCGACGGGTGGTTCCGCGGTCACGTTCATGGGTTACGTCTCCGCGCCCGGCACCCTCGACGCGTCGAACGGCAATACGCCCGGCGTCATCGACCCGACCAACCCCGACGCCCAGCAGGTCTACCGCGGCGTGGGCGAGTTCGACGCCAACGGCAAGTTCTGGGTCACCCAGACCAACGCCTACAGCGGCGACAACGGCCGCGCCGCGATCCTCGACGAGGCGACACATCACTACTTCATGGCCGGCAACTCCAACAACGGCGAGGGCACCAGCCTCGCCGGCCTGATCTACGGCACTGGCGCGCAGATGACCACGCCGCAGTACCTCACCGAGGACCTCCAGAACACCGGTCAGCCGACCCCGGCGGGCGGCTTCAGCGTGAAGCAGCTACCCGGCATCACGAAGGCCGACAAGCTGGGCAAGGACACCAACTTCAACGCGGTGGGCATCCACGACAACGTCGTGTACTACGCCAAGGGCAGCGGCGGCAACGGTGTCGACACGCTGTACTTCATCGACACCACGGGCGTTGCTTGCCCGAACGGGGTCGGTCTGCCCGCCGCCAACGCGATGCTCCCGACCCAAGCTGACATCTACGACGCGACGACCGGCGAGCCCGGCCACAACATGTGCATACTCCAGGGCTTCCCGACCGGTCTCGCCAAGAACCTGCCCAAGCTCACCGACACCGGCGCCGTGACCAACTCGGCGGCCTTCGAGGGCTTCTGGTTCGCCAACGACCACACGCTCTACGTCGCCGACGCCGGCAACGGAAGCGGCACCTACGACGCGACCACCAACATGTACACGAACGCTGCCGCCCAGAACCTGGCCGGCATCCAGAAGTGGACGCTCGGGGCCAACGGGTGGACCTACGACTACACCCTTCAGTCGGGTCTCGGCCTGGGTGTTCCTTACGCGGCCGACGGTCTGCCCACCGGCATGAACTCGGTCTCGGGTCTTCCGTGGGCGGTGGCGGTCGACGGCATCCGCCAGCTCACCGGGAAGGTGAACGCCGACGGCTCGGTCACCCTCTTCGGTGTCACGTCGGCGGTCGGCGGCGTGACCGACCCGGGCGCCAACCCGAACAAGCTGGTCTCGATCACGGATCAGCCGGGTGCGACGACCACGCAGGGTCAGTCGTTCACCACACTGGCCACGGCGGGTGCCGGCGATGTCTACCGCGGCGTTGCCTTCGCTCCTGGCTCCTGACCTATCGATGCCGCCGCACGTGGTCCTCCGTGTGGGCGGCGTGCGGCGGTCCTACGTCAGTGTCCAGAAGTAGCGGCTCGTCGGAACCAGGTCGAGACCCTGGTCCGCACCGAAGGCCGCGACGCTCGCCATGAGCTCGGTCATGCGCCGGTTGAGTTCGGCGTCGTCGCCGCCGCTCCCGTAGAACTCGTGCGGATCGGTCATGGCCGCCATCGGGAAGTGCTCCTCGACGATCGCCGAGAGCGTCGGCGATGCCGGTGTCAGCGCCTCCTCGACGATGTTCTGGATGTAGGCCGAGGTGTTCTGGGTCCGGATTGCGATGCCGGTGTGCGTGTACATCCAGTAGGTCAGGTAGTCCTGTTGCGTCATCGACTCGGGGCGGCGGAGAAGCGCCACCTGGGCCATCACGTCCGAGCGGGTTCCGTCGGGCGTCGGAGCGGGGTCGAGGCGCACGCGCTCGGTCACGCGATACGCGTGCAGGTTCGGGTCGTCGGTGGCGGATGCAACCGCCTCGAGCACGGGCGCAACGTCTCCCTCGGTCCAGACCGAGACCAGCGCCGTGATCGGCTCCCCCGGACCGAACCGGAGCGCGGCGGCAACAGCATCGTCGTCGAGGTTGACCTGGACGGCCGTCGCTCCCGCTGTGGCGAGTGCATCGCGGAGGGGCTGCTGGGTCAGAGCGTCGACGTGCTCGCCGTGGACACCGAAGATCACCTTGGTCACCATCGGACCGTAGCAGCAAAACTAGAACACGTTCTGGTTAGCGAACCAGTCGGTCCATGAGCCGCTCGACCTCGGCGTTGGGGTCGTCGGTCAATCCCCCGTGCACCGGCCCCGGTTGGACCACCGTCGACCGAGGCGCCCGGAGGAATCCGAAACGAACGCCCGCCGGACGCTTGGAAATGCCGCCGACCGACTCGTCACCGCGGCACACCGCGTCGATGAAGCACAGGTGCGCATCCAACGCGGCCTCGTCGACGTCCCCGAAACTCGCCAACCTCGCGGCGTCGAGGTGATGCGCCGACGCGAGGACGCCAGCCTCCTCGCAGTAGAGAACGACGCCGACGTTGAGGAACTCCTCGCGCTCGACGCGAGGAACGCACCGCAGTACGACGTACTGGTAGGGCAGCCGACTCATGGAGTCCCGCCCGGAAGCCACGGCCGACCGCCGTCACGACGCGCCTCGAGGAACCTCACGTACGCATCGCGCTGCTCCCCCGCGCTCTCCGC
>JBQCDC010000276.1:0-10748 GCA_051961575.1 Marmoricola sp. | reverse complement strand
CTGGCCGTGCTGACCGACGCCACGCTGGTCCGCGGCATCCTCGTGCCTTCGTTCATGCGGCTGATGGGTCGGGCAAACTGGTGGGCGCCGAAGCCGCTGGCCAGGCTGCACGCACGCATCGGGCTGAAGGAGGCCTAGGCAGTGACCGTCACCCGACGACGCTCCCCGCGGGGAAGCGGTGAACAGCTACGGCCGGAGATCGTCGCCGCGGCCAAGGACCTGATGGCGGCGGCGGGCACGTCGGAGGAGGTCTCGATCCGGGCGGTGGCGACCGCGGTTGGAGTGTCGGCGCCCTCGATCTACTTGCACTTCGCCGACAAGCAGGAGCTGATCTCGGCGGTCGTGCTCGATGTCTTCGAGGCCCTCGACCGCGAGATGGTTGCCGCAGGGACTGAGGCCGTGACCCCGATCGACCGGCTGCTCGCCTACGGACTGGCCTACGTCCGCTTCGGCTTGGAACACCCTGAGCATTACCGGATCGCGACCATGGACCCGTGCCCCAGGCCCGACGTCGACACGATGCTCGCCGAGGGCGCCTTCGTGCACTTCCGGTCGGCGGTGGAGGCGTGCATGGAAGCCGGTGACCTGGCGCAGGGCGATTCGGTCTCGGTGACCATCGAGCTGTGGTCGGCCGCCCACGGCATCACCGCACTGCTGATCGCCAAACCCGAGCTGCCGGTCGACGATCCGATCGCGATCGCGGAGCGCGTTCTGGTCGCGGCCGCGCTGGGGCACGCGCGTCAGGACTGACTACATCGTCTGGATGTAGCAGCCGTCGACGTGGACGTCGGTTCCCGTGATGGCGCTGGCGCGGGACGAGACCAGGAACGTGACCACGTCCGCGACCTCGTGCGCTTCGAGGAACCGACCAAGCGGGACCTCCTCTGCAGTTCCGGCGAGAACGTCGTCTACTGCCGTCCCCGTGGCTGCCTCGACCTGCGCGGCGATGCCGGAGGGCCCCAACCAGAAGGGCGTGGCGACCGGACCGGGCGACACCGTGACGACGCGAACGCCCTGGCGCGC
Organism: Marmoricola sp.; assembly: GCA_051961575.1. GTDB lineage: Bacteria > Actinomycetota > Actinomycetes > Propionibacteriales > Nocardioidaceae > Marmoricola. Next base: position 9,725 of record JBQCDC010000276.1, on the reverse strand, counting down.
GTACTCCTTGGCGACGGCCTTTCCGACCGACAGGAGCGCGGCCTTCGAGGTGCTGTAGTCGGCGGCCTCCACGATCGGCACGACGGCGTTCACGGACGCGATGTTCACGATCACGCCGCCGTTCTCGCTCAGGTGTGGCAAGGCGGCACGCATCGTACGGATCGCGGTCATCAGGTTGAGGTTCATCACCTCGGCCCAGTCGTCCTCAGAGATGCTGAGGAAGCCGTTGCGCAGGATCCCAATGCCGACGTTGTTGATGACGACGTCGAGGCCGCCGAGCCGGTCGACCGCTGCCTCGACGAGCGCGTCCGGCGCGCCCGAGGGCGCGAGGTCCATCGACTCGTACACGATGCCATCGATGTCCGGGCCATCAGGACGGCGGGCGGCACCGAACACCCGCGCGCCTTCTGCGGTGAGAGCTTGCGCGATCGCCAAGCCGATGCCGTCGCTCGCGCCAGTGACGATCGCTCGCTTGCCGTTGAGTCCTAGGTCCATGTCAGGTGTCCTTTCGTGCTGGTGTTCGGAGGTCTGTGCCGGGGGCTCGTGCCGCCGAGCGGGATTGGTGCCGGATACCGGCCGCGATCAGTTGGTCCAGAAGGCCCGGCGCGCCCCGAGCGAGGGGGATCATCAGGCGGGCGGCGGGTCCCACGACGGAGCGGCGACGCGGTCGGCGACTCGTCAGCGCTCGCTCGACCGCCCGCGCGACCCGACCAGGATCGATCGCGGTCCGGGCTGCGCGCTCCCCTTGCGCCTGGGCGAAGTCGAGACCCCTGCCGTAGAGGAGCTCGGCCTCGGGCGGCAACGACCCGCGGATTCGAGGGTCGAGACCCTTGTCCCAGATCGGGGTGGAGATGTTGCCTGGCTCGATCAATGCCACGCGGATCCCAGTGCCCACCTCGCGGCGCAGCGAGTCGGCGACCGCCTCCAGCGCATGCTTCGACGCGGCATAGCCGGACAGGAACGGCGCGGCGACGCGGCCACTCAAGGAACTGGTGAAGACGATCCGTCCGCTCGCCTGACGTACCAACGGTAGGAATGCCTGGGTCACCGCCACCTGACCGACCAGATTCACCTCGAGCGTTCGACGCAGGTCGTCGAGAGGAAGGAACTCGACCGGACCGACCGACGGAACGCCGGCGTTGTTGAACAGCCCGTTCAGGCTGGCGCCGACGGAACTCGCCACCTGGTCCACCGCCGATCGGATCGACGCTGCGTCCGTGACATCGAGGAGGACCGGAATCAGGCCCTCGTCTCGCAGCTCGGCCGCGGATCGTTCGTCGCGCACGCCGGCGAACACCGTCCACCCGCCGGTCGCCAACCGCCGAGCGGTTGCCCGACCGATGCCGGTCGACGCGCCCGTGATCAGCACCGACCTCGTCATGGCTCGTCCTCGCCCAGCGCCTGCGTGATGCCGGCCGCGAGGTCTGCCCAGCCTCGGAAAGGTCGGAGGTCCCCGGCAACCCCGACCTCTCCGACCGGCGGGTCCGTCCGCCGCCGGACCTTGAGGACGAGCACGAGCGCGTCCTCACTGGAATCGTCTGCCATGCATCCAGGTTCGCGGCCTGCGAACCCGGGCGCATGGGGGTACCCACCCCACTCTTTTCCCGCGAGGATGGCGCTGACGAAGGGGGTCTGCGATTCAACCACCAGCGCTGGTCGAGAGAGGCGAGCAGCTCGAAGCCGTCCGACAGGCGGCGATGCGGGCTGCTTCGGGTGCGGGCGAAGTCGTCGTCATCGAGGCGGCTGCCGGTATGGGCAAGACGAGCCTTCTCGCGAGCTGTGCCCCTGCGCTCGACGACCTCGGACTCCTACGACTGCAAGCGCGTGCCGTCGAGCAGGAGCGCACGTTCGCGTTCGGCGTGGTGCAGACCCTGCTGGGAAGGGTCGTCGACGAACAGAACTTGGAAGGCAGCGCCCGGTCCGCCCTGGGTGTGTTCCAACCCACGCCCGGCGAACCCGAACACTCGCAGGCGCAGGTCTTCTACGGGCTCTACTGGTTGATCGCGAACGTCAGTCAGCGGCAGCCGCTGGCGCTCATCGTCGACGATCTCCATGAGGCAGACGATGCGTCACTCGCCTTCCTCGCCTACCTCAGCACGCGCATCACTGACCTTCCGGTCCTGTTGGTTCTGGCCACGCGACCGGCGGACCAGGTCGGACGTCGCCCTCTCCTCGATGTGCTGCGTAGCCCACAGCCGATCACGCTTCCCGCACTCACGCGAGCAGGCGTCGCCGGCATCGTGGCCGACCTCCTCGACGACAGCTCGGCTGACCTGGTCGATGCGTGTCGCGATGCCAGCGGAGGCAATCCGTTCTACCTGCGCGAGCTCGTTCGAGACCTCGACCGCTACCCCGTCGACGAGCGCTCGGAAGTCGTCGAAGGTCTCGCCCCAAAGGCGATCGTGCGAAGCGTGGTGATGAACCTCGGTCGACTGGAGCCCGGCGCCGTCGCGGTCGCCCAGGCCTGCGCGGTCCTAGGTGATGGCACCTCGCTCAGTCGCGTGGCCCAGCTGGCCGATCTCGATCTCACGACCACCGCACGGCTCGCCGATGCCTTGGCCGACGCCGGTGTTCTCGCCCACGAGCCCGTGCCCTCGTTCACCCACCCGATCCTGCACAGCGCGATCCTCCACGACATCGGCGACAACCAACTCGGGGTGCTGCACCTGCGGGCGGCGCACGTCGTCCGCGACGACGGCGGCAATCCCCAACAGATCGCCGCTCACCTCTTGCACAGTCCGCCGCACGGCTCCACCGAAACCGTCGACCTGCTGCGCATCGCGGCCACCGCCGCCTCCAGGTCGGGTGGGCCGGCTGCGGCGGCGACGTATCTTGCACGCGCGTTGGCGGAGCCGCCGAACGAGGAGGTCTACGGAGACGTCCTCTTCGACCTCGGCCTCGCCGAGGCCGCCCTCGCCCAACCCGGTGCCCTGAACCATCTGGAGCCGAGCCTGGAGTGGACGAGGGATGCCGAGACGCGGGCGCAGCGCGCGCTGGTGATCGCCGAGCTGTGCCGCAAGATCGATCAGGGGCGCGAGGGCATCGCGGTGCTCGATCGCTCTCTCGCCGACGACCTGAGCCCCGAGACGAACGCGCGGCTTCGACTGGAGCGGCACTGGATCGCCCGTACCCATCTGACGACCGTCGAGCTATCGGCGCCCGGACTCGAGGAACTGCTTCCCGCCTACCAACAGCCAGACGGCCCGCTACGTCGCATCGCGGCCGCACACCTCGCCATCGAGGCAGCCATCGCCACCGGGCAAGAGGCGGGTGCCGCCTATCTGCGCGAAGCGCTCGCCGAGCCGGGACTGCTCACCTCTGCCACACCCGACAGCAGCCCGGTCGGCTCGCTCGAGCTCGCGATGGTCGTCACTGAGCAGCACAAGTCGTTCGCTCGGTTCGCCGACGAGGTCGCCGAGAGGGCGGCCCGCGAGGGCAACGTCATCGCCGCCGTCTGGCTCGCGACCAACCGGTCGATCGAGATGGTGAGACTCGGCCAGCTCGCCGAGGCCGAAGCCGAGTGCGAGGCTGCCCTCGCACTCTCGGCCGCCCACGGGTGGCCTCCGGGCAGCCCGGAGCTGCACGCGATGCTCGCCGAGACCCTCCTCGAACAGGGCCGCATCCCTGAGGCTCGTCAGGTCGTCGCCGCGGCACCCTATGCCGTCGACGCACCTCAGGACTACCCGACGATGCTCATCCGCGCCGCTCGCGGACGCATCGAGCTCGCTGACGGCAACGCCAGAGCTGCCTTGGAGGATCTGCTCGACTGCGGAGAGCGACTGAAACGACTCCGTGCCGACACGCCCGCGATGCTCGACTGGCGCGGCCCGGCTGCCCGGGCGCATCTCGCGCTCGGTCAGAACGACGCGGCCCTTGCTCTCGCGATGGACAACGTGGAGCGAGCGCAGCGGCTCGGGGGGCCGATCGTGGTCGCCGAGGCGTTGCGCGTGCTCGGCTTCGTGCGCGGCACTGACGGCCTGACCACGCTGCAGGAGGCGGCGGATCTCGCTGCGACCACCCCCTCCACGATCAGTCAGGCGCGAGCACTCGTCGACCTCGGAGCGGCCATCCGCAGGTCAGGTCGACCGGCGGATTCACGTGACGTGTTGGCGCAAGGCCTCGACCTGGCCGAGCGCTGCGGCGCGCGTCTCCTCGCCGATCGCGTGCGTGACGAGCTGCAGGTCGCGGGGGGACGGCCACGTCGCACCCGTTTGAGCGGGCCGGCCGCGCTCACCCCTGCCGAGCTCCGAGTCGTGCGTCTCGCCGCCGACGGGGCCACGAACACCGGGATCGCCCAACGTCTGTTCATCTCCCGGAAGACCGTGGAGAAGCACCTCGCCAGCGCCTACGCGAAACTGGGCGTGGGCTCGCGCGGGGACCTCGCCGACCTCACGCTCCCCTGATGCAGCCGTTCCATCACGATCTTTCGTGCCGATTCCGGCACCAATAGCAAAACGGCCTCCGATCCTGCATGAAGCAGATCAGAGGCCGTTTCGACCTGGCGACCCCGACGGGACTCGAACCCGCGGCCTCCGCCGTGACAGGGCGGCGCGCTAACCAACTGCGCTACGGGGCCATTTGCACAGCGTCGGAACTCTAACGCACCTGGACCGCCAGCATGAAATCGGCGGCGCGGGCACCCGAGCCCGACGCTCGGCTAGCCAAGCACCAGGAGCAGATCCCCACCCTCCACCGGCTGCGTCCCACTGATCGCGAGCCGGGTGACAACCCCGCCGATCGGTGCAGTGATGGCGGCTTCCATCTTCATGGCCTCGATGGTCGCCACCGGATCGCCCGCCTCGACGCGGTCGCCGACCTCGACCGACAGCGTGACCGCACCCTGGAACGGTGCCGGGATCTGACCCGGCTGCGCGGGGTCGGCTCGTTCGGCGCTGACGACACTGACCTTCACCGAGCGGTCGCGGACGGAGATCGGGCGAAGGCGGCCGTTCAGGGTGCACAGAACCGTGCGATAGCCGCGCTCGTCCGGCTCGCTGATGGCCTGCAGGCCGACGAGGATCTCCACGCCGGGCTTGAGCTGGATGACGAGTTCCTCGCCCTGGCGCAAGCCGTAGAGGTAGTCGATCGAGTCCACCACCGACACGTCTCCCCAATTCTCCCGCGCCGCGAGGAAGTCGCGGGTCGGCCCGGGGAACAGCAGGCGATTCAACGTCGCCCGCCGATCCGTGGCCAAGCCGTCCTCGTCCTCGGGGGCGAGGGATCCGACGGGATCCGACCACGGACGATCCGCAATGGCCTTCGAGCGGAACGGCTCGGGCCAACCACCGGGCGGGTCACCGAGCTCCCCATGGAGGAAGCCGATGACCGACGCCGGGACGTCGAAGGACGACGGGTCTTCGGCGAACGCCTTCGGGTCAGCACCTGCGGCGACCAGCGCCAGTGCAAGGTCGCCGATGACCTTCGAGCTCGGCGTCACCTTCGGCACCCGACCGAGGATGTCGTTCGCCGCGGCGTACATGTCCTCGATCTGCTCGAACTTCTCTCCCAGGCCGAGCGCGATCGCCTGCTGCCGGAGGTTGGAGAGCTGGCCGCCCGGAATCTCGTGTCGGTAGACGCGTCCTGTCGGTGCGGGCAGCCCGGACTCGAACGGCGCGTAGACCCGGCGGACCGTCTCCCAGTACGGCTCCAGCGCGTTGACGCCAGCAAGGTCGAGGCCCGTGGCGCGCTCGGTGAAGTCCGTGGCGGCGACCAACGCGGAGAGCGGGGGTTGGGAGGTGGTGCCGGCCATCGACGCGCAGGCCGCATCCACCGCGTCGACGCCTGCATCGATGGCCGCCAGCAGGGTCGCGAGCTGTCCGCCCGGGGTGTCGTGCGTGTGCAGGTGCACGGGCAGGTCGAAGCGCTCACGGAGCGCGGTGACCAGGGTGCGCGCGGCCGGCGCCCGCAGGAGGCCTGCCATGTCCTTGATGGCGAGCACGTGGGCTCCGGCATCGACGATCTTCTCCGCCAGCCGCAGGTAGTAGTCGAGCGTGTACAGCGTCTCGCCGGGATCGGAGAGATCGCCGGTATAGCAGAGCGCGACCTCGGCGACTGTCGAGCCCGTGGCACGCACCGCCTCGATGGCGGGCCGCATCTGCTCGACGTCGTTGAGGGCGTCGAAGACGCGGAACACATCGATGCCGGAGGCGGCGGCCTCCTCGACGAAGGCATCCGTGACGGCCGTCGGGTACGGCGTGTAGCCGACGGTGTTGCGTCCGCGCAGCAGCATCTGCAGGCAGATGTTCGGGACGGCCTCGCGAATCTTCGCCAATCGCTCCCACGGGTCCTCGGCGAGGAACCGGAGGGCGACGTCGTAGGTGGCGCCACCCCAGCACTCCAGCGACCACAGCTGAGGAGTCATCCGCGCGACGTGCCCTGCGACCTCAAGCAGATCGGCGGTGCGGACCCGCGTCGCCAGCAGCGATTGATGAGCATCGCGGAAGGTCGTGTCCGTGACGGCGACCGAGGAGCGCTTGCGGAGCTGGGCCGCGAACTCCTCCGGGCCCACCTCCAACAGCAACTGTCGGCTACCGGATGGCGCAGCCTCCCCTAGGTCGATCCGCGGAAGCTTGGTGGCGGGCGCCACCACGGTCGGCGCTGGTCCATTGGGCTGGTTGACGGTGACATCGGCGAGATAGCTCAGCAGCCGGGTTTCCTCGTCACCTGAGGTCCGGGCCTCGAACAGCCCGGGATGCCCGGCGATGAAGCCGGTGTTCAACCGTCCGGCCAGGAAGTCCGGCTCACGCAGCAACGCCTGGAGGAAGGCGATGTTGGTGGAGATGCCCTTGATGTGGAACTCGTCGACCGCTCGACGCGCACGGGTGACCGCGTCGCCGAACGTGCGGCCACGACAGGTCAGCTTGGCCAGCATCGAGTCGAAGTGCGGGCTGACCTCGGCGCCGGTGAAGGTCGTGCCGCCGTCGATGCGCACCCCCGCACCGCCCGGCGATCGGTAGCCAGTGATCGTGCCGGTGTCCGGTCGGAACCCGTTGGCGGGGTCCTCCGTGGTGATGCGGCACTGCAACGCGCTGCCGCGCAGCCGGATGCTGTCCTGGGTGAGACCCAGGTCCGCGAACGTCGCCCCGGCGGCGATCCGCAGCTGGGCCTGCACCAGGTCGACGTCGGTCACCTCCTCGGTGACCGTGTGCTCGACCTGGATGCGCGGGTTCATCTCGATGAAGCAGTACTCGCCCGACGAGTCGAGGAGGAACTCGACAGTTCCGGCGTTGCGGTAGCCGATGTGCCGTGCGAACCGCACCGCGTCGGCACACATCCGCGTGCGGACCTCAGGATCGAGCCCGGGAGCCGGAGCGATCTCGACGACCTTCTGGTGACGTCGCTGCACCGAGCAGTCCCGCTCGTAGAGGTGGATGACCTCGCCCGCGGCATCCGCGAGGATCTGGACCTCGATGTGCCGCGGATCCACGATCGCCCGCTCGACGAAGACCGTCGGATCGCCGAAGGCACCCTCGGCCTCACGCATGCAGGCCTCGATCGACTCGCGCAACGCCTCAGCGCTCGCCACCATGCGCATGCCGCGCCCGCCGCCTCCCGCGACCGCCTTCACGAACAGCGGGTACGACATCTCAGCCGTCGCCGCGATCAGCTCCTCGACGTCGTTCGACGGATCCGTCGAGGTCAGCGTGGGCAGGCCGACCTCGCGTGCCGCGGCCACCGCGCGCGACTTGTTGCCGGTCAACTCGAGGACCGACACCGGAGGCCCGACGAACGTGATCCCGGCGTCGGCGCAGGCTTCGGCCAGGGCAGGGTTCTCGGACAGGAATCCGTAGCCGGGGTAGACCGCGTCGGCACCGGCCTCGACGGCCACCGCGACGATCGCCTGAGGATCGAGGTAGGCGCGCACGGGGTGCCCGTGCTCCCCGATCTCGTAGGCCTCGTCGGCCTTGAACCGGTGCTCGGACCCGCGGTCCTCGAACGGGTAGACCGCGACCGTGCTCGCATCCAGCTCATTCGCCGCTCGGAATGCGCGGATGGCGATCTCTCCCCGATTCGCCACGAGAACCTTCTCGAACATGACACTCCTTAGGCGGATTGGATGCTGATCCTGGAGACTCCGAGGCGCTCGAGTTGCGCACGTCGCCAGGCCTCGGTCTCGGCGACCTGGTTGAAGGTGAACAGGTGCAGGCCGGCGACGTTCTCCTCGCCGGCATCGATCGCGCCGGCAACGCCGGTGAGGAAGCGCATCGGGTCGTAACCGCCCGGGGTCGCGATCCGCGTGAACATGGTGCGGTTCTTGACCAGGAACTTCGTCGATTGCCCGACGCCGATCTTGGTGGCCATCTTCAACAGCTTCGCGCGCTCCACCGGACCGGGCATGCCCAGCAGGATCGGCGTCTGCACGCCACGCGCTCGCACGCGCTGCACCCATCCCGCCACGACCTTCGGGTCGAAGCTGAGGTTGCTGACGATCTGCGTGGCGTGGTGGCGCTTGTCCCACATGGCCTGCACCGTGATGTCGTCGCCGATGATCGGGTGGGACTCCGGATAGCCGGTGATGCCGACCTGGACGAAGGGGTTGCCCACCGCGGCGAGGTCCTCGAGCAGTTCGAACGATCCCGCATATCCGCCGTCGACAGGGTCGGCGTCGCCGGCGGGTACGAAGACGGCACCGATACCGGATCGGTGCAGGCGGTCGACGATCTCGCCCAGCTCGGTGCGGCCGGCGATCATCCGCGCGGCCAGGTGCGGAACGACGTCGAAGCCTCGCTCGGCGAGCGCAGTGGCGCAGTCGAGGGTCGCCTCCAGTCCCTTGCTGGGCGATGCGGTCACGGTGACCGTCGCGCCTTGCGGCAGCGAGGCCGCGACCTCGTCGACCACCTTCGCCGTCGGGAGAACCTCGTAGCGCACGTTGTTCAGCAGAGTGCCGAGCGACTGGCGAGTCCGGCTGCGCATCAGGGCTCCCCCACCGGCCGCAGCGTCTGCCGACGCACGGACTCCGCGACCCGCACGGCAGCCGCGGCGGCCGACGGCTCGTGGACACGAACACCCCAGACGCCCTGCGCGGCGGCCAGTGCAGCTACTGCGCTCGAGGCGTCATCGCGACCCGAGGGACGGGTGACCTCCGCGCCGTCGTAGGTGACGACGTCGGCGAGGAACCGCTTGCGCGACGCACCGACGAGCACGGGAAGGCCGAGGGAACGCAACCGCGCGAGCCCACCGAGGAGCTGCCAGTTGTGCGCGTTGTCCTTGGCGAACCCGAGGCCGGGGTCGAGGACGATCCGGTCGAGACGCACGCCCGCATTCAACGCTGCGTCGACCCTGCTCGAGAGCTCGACACGGACGTCCTCGACGACGTCGGTGTAGACGGCGAGCTGGTCCATGGTGGTGGAGTGCCCACGCCAGTGCATGAGTATGCATGGCACCTGAGCCTCTGCGACGAGCGGCAACATCGCCGGGTCGGCCAGTCCTCCGGACACATCGTTGACGAGAACCGCGCCAGCCTCGATCGCTGCGGCCGCAACCCGCGCTCGCATGGTGTCGATCGAGACCGCGATACCGGCCGCGCTGAGCTCGGTGATGACGGGCAGCACACGGCGCAGCTCCTCGTGCTCGTCGATGCGCGCTGCGCCCGGCCTGGTGGACTCGCCGCCCACATCGACCATGTCGGCACCATGAGCGACCAACCACCGGCCCCGCGCGACAGCGGCGTCGACCGTGTTGAAGCAGCCGCCGTCGGAGAAGGAGTCCGGCGTGACGTTCAGGAT